>NZ_JAGGLG010000002.1 GCF_017874315.1 Symbiobacterium terraclitae
TTGTAGGGCTACGACCGGCGGAAGCCGGATGCGGGAAAACTGCACGTCCGGTTTGACGAGGGGGCGTTGGCCGAAAGGCCAGCCCCTACTCTATTCAGCGGTCTATGTCGAATCGGGTCGATAATGTATTGCAAATGCGACATCTGTGCGATACTATCAGGGGCGTAGGGCGAACGCGTCCAGAACCGAAATGACGCGCAATCGAAACAGAAGGAGGTGTGGCAGTCGATGGACGAGCGGGAGATCCGGCAGCGGCTGGAGAGCCTCGTGGACCGGTGGATGGAGGCCACTCCGGCGGAGCGGATGAGCCTCCTTCAGGAGAAGATCCGGCTGGAGGAGATGCTCGAGCAGGCCGAGGGCTGAGCAGAGCGAAAATCCGCAAACTGCACTTGACGCGCGCACACGGAGGCGGGTATACTCCTTCATGTGCCTAACTCCACACACGACCGTAGACAGCAGGTGCCGTATGGCCTAAGTGGCGAACCGCCAGCCCGCCGAGGTCGGAGAGCGAGCCCCCACCGGGGAGCGCGTGCGTCTGGGTAAGTGCTTGCCACAGACCTCCGACTGGCTATGGTCGGAGGTCTTTCTTCATGTTCCGGCAAGGAGGTGAACCGATTTGCACAACATCCGTCCCGAGAAGCAGCAGGCGGTGGCCGCGCTCAAGGAGGCCATGAGCAAGGCGAAGAGCGTGGTGCTTGCCGACAACAAGGGGCTGACCGTCGCGCAGGTGACCAAGCTGCGCCGTGAGCTGCGGGCGGCCGGGGTCGAGCTGAAGGTGGCCAAGAACACCCTGATCCGGATCGCCGCCCAGGAGCTGGGCATCGAGGGGCTGGACCAGTACCTCCACGGTACTACCACCCTGGCCTTCTCCTACGAGGACGAGGCGTCCGGTGCGAAGAAGATCCGCGAGTTCTTCGCCAAGGACCGCGATCCCAAGTTCGTGATGAAGGCCGGCATCCTCGAGGGCAAGGTCCTCGACGCGAACGGCGTCAAGGAGCTGGCCGACCTGCCGAGCCGCGAGGTGCTGCTCGCCCAGGTGCTGGGCGGCATCCAGGCCCCGCTGCAGGGCGTCGCCGGCGCCATCAACGGTCTGCTTGCCAGCTTTGCCTATGCGCTCGACGCCCGCATCCGCCAGCTGGAGGGCGCCGAGGCCTAGTTTGGAAGTTCAATTTCAAGCAAGTATAAGGAGGTTCCCCACATGTCCAAGGCTGCTGAGGTTATCGAGATCATCAAGGGCATGACCGCCCTCGAGCTGAAGGAACTGAAGGAGCTGTTCGAGGAGACCTTCGGCGTTACCGCCGCCGCTCCCGTGGCCGTCGCCGCTGCCGGCCCCGCTGCCGCCGCCGCTGCTCCGGCCGCTGAGGAGAAGACCGAGTTCGACGTCATCCTGAAGAACCCGGGCGCCAACAAGATCAACGTCATCAAGGTCGTCCGCGAGCTGACCGGCCTGGGCCTCAAGGAGGCCAAGGACCTGGTCGACGGCGCTCCCAAGCCCGTCAAGGAGAAGGTCTCCAAGGCCGATGCCGACGCCGTGGCCGCCAAGCTC
Organism: Symbiobacterium terraclitae; assembly: GCF_017874315.1. Lineage (NCBI taxonomy): Bacteria > Bacillati > Bacillota > Clostridia > Eubacteriales > Symbiobacteriaceae > Symbiobacterium > Symbiobacterium terraclitae. The sequence goes on from NZ_JAGGLG010000002.1 coordinate 1,547, forward strand.
AAGGAGGCCGGCGCCGAGGTCGAGGTCAAGTAAGCGTTCAGCGTGAAAGGAGGGTTGGGGCAGGCGCTCTCGGGCGCGTCCCCAACCCTCTTGTCCTGTACCTGTAAATGCAGAAGGCGGGCAGAACCCAATGGTTCCGCCCGGAGATTCCGTTTCGCTTGACAGCGCTTACCTTGCATGGTAGGATGATAACTTGCCACCAAAGCGTCGACTGGTCGACTTTCCACACGCCATCGCTGCAATTGTCTAGCGTCCGCACCTCTGATCATGCCAGAAAACCGCCGTGCGCATGCATAATGTTCGGCTTCCAGGATATCAATAGAGAATGTCGTCCTGGAAATGCCACCCATGGACGGCAGAGCGATGCGGTGGTACTTTTTCTTTTTCGCACCCGGGTACGGTTTCTCCTGCTGGGGCAAACGCTCCCGGCCGGGAGAGTTTCATCATACATCGAGCGCTTCCGCGGTGGGCACTTCCAGACGGGGAGCTTCTTGATGGCCACCAAACAGAAGTGAGGAGGCCTGGACCGCATGCCGAAGATGGTGCAAGCTGGCAGGAGACAGCGGCTCAGCTTTGCCCGGATCGACGAGATCCTGGAGATGCCGAACCTGATCGAGCTGCAGCACAACTCCTATCAGTGGTTCCTGCGCGAGGGCCTGCAGGAGATGTTTCGGGACATCTCGCCCATTCAGGACTTTACGGGCAACCTGGTGCTGGAGTTCCTCGACTACAGCTTGGGCGAGCCGAAGTACTCCATGGAGGACTGCAAGGAGCGGGACGTCACCTATGCGGCGCCGCTGCGCGTGCGCGTCCGGTTGATCAATAAGGAGACCGGTGAGGTGAAGGAGCAGGAGGTGTTCATGGGCGATTTCCCGCTCATGACGCCTACGGGCACCTTCATCATTAATGGCGCGGAACGGGTTATCGTCTCCCAGTTGGTGCGGTCGCCCGGCGTCTACTTCTCCGAGCAGATCGACCCGTCCGGCAAGAAGCTGTACTTCGCGACGATGATCCCGAACCGGGGCGCCTGGCTGGAGTTCGAGTCGGACGTCAACGACGTGCTCTACGTCCGCGTCGACCGCACCCGCAAGCTCCCTGCAACTATCTTACTGCGCGCGCTGGGCTACAGTTCTGACCAGGAGATCATCGACGCCGTCGGCGACTCCGAGTACGTGCGCCGCACCCTGGAGAAGGACGGCACGGACTCCGAGGACGAGGCGCTGATTGAGATCTACAAGCGCCTGCGCCCCGGTGAGCCGCCGGCGGTGGACAACGCCCGGCAGCTGTTGGAGACGCTCTTCTTCGAGCCCAAGCGGTACGACCTGCTCAACGTGGGCCGGTACCGGCTCAACAAGAAGCTTGCCCTCCGGCGCCGGATTGTAGGCGCGTTCGCGGTTGATCGCATCGTCTCCCCCGAGACCGGCGAGGTCCTGGCCGAGCCCGGGGCGCAGATCGACAAGCGCCTGGCCGAGAAGATCGACGCGGCGGGCATCGACGCCCTGAACGTCAAGCTGCGGGACGGCACGGTGGTGCGGGTGGTCTCCAACGGCCAGCCCGACCTGAAGATCAAGACCATCCTGCGGCAGGACATCGTCGCGATCATCAACTACATGGTCACGCTGTTCAAGGGGCTGGGCAGCGTGGACGACATCGACCATCTGGGCAACCGGCGCGTGCGCTCCGTCGGCGAACTGCTGCAGAACCAGTTCCGCATCGGCCTGGCCCGCATGGAGCGGGTGGTCAAAGAGCGCATGACCATCCAGGACGTGGACATCATCACGCCCCAGGCGCTGATCAACATCCGCCCGGTGGTGGCGGCGGTGAAGGAGTTCTTCGGCTCCTCGCAGCTCTCCCAGTTCATGGACCAGACCAACCCGCTGGCAGAGCTGACCAACAAGCGCCGCCTCTCCGCCCTGGGCCCCGGCGGCCTCTCCCGCGAGCGGGCGGGCTATGAGGTGCGCGACGTGCACACCTCGCACTACGGCCGCATGTGCCCCATTGAGACGCCGGAAGGTCCGAACATCGGCCTGATCGGCGCGCTGGCGACCTACGCCCGCATCAACGAGTACGGCTTCATCGAGACGCCCTACCGCAAGGTCGACCACGAGACCGGCCGGGTGACCAACGAGATCGTCTACCTCACGGCGGACGAGGAGGACGAGAACGTCATCGCCCAGGCCAACGAGCCGATCAACGAGGACGGCACCTTCGTCCGCGACCGCATCACCTGCCGCTACCGCGACGAGATCCTCCAGGTGCCGCCGAACCAGGTCGACTACATGGACGTGTCGCCGAAGCAGGTCGTCTCCATCGCGACGGCGCTCATCCCGTTCCTCGAGAACGACGACGCCTCGCGCGCCCTGATGGGCTCCAACATGCAGCGCCAGGCGGTGCCGCTCCTGCGCACCGAGGCGCCGTACGTGGGCACGGGCATGGAGTACCGCTCGGCCTGGGACTCCGGCGTCTGCGTCATCGCCGAGAACGACGGCGTTGTGCTGCGGGCGACGGCCTCGGAGATCGTGGTCCAGTACGACGACCTGCAGGTCAAGAAGTACAAGCTGACCAAGTTCACCCGGTCCAACCAGGGCACCTGCATCAACCAGAAGCCCATCGTCCGGACTGGGCAGCGGGTCCGCAAGGGCGACGTGATGGCCGACGGGCCGTCCACCGACTACGGCGAGCTGGCGCTGGGCCGCAACGTCCTCGTCGCCTACATGTGCTACGAGGGCTACAACTACGAGGACGCCATCATCATCAACGAGCGGCTGGTGCGGGAGGACATCTTCACCTCGATTCACATCGAGGAGCACGAGTGCGAGGCCCGCGACACCAAGCTCGGGCCCGAGGAGATCACCCGCGACATCCCCAACGTCGGCGAGGACGTGCTGAAGGACCTCGACGAGCGGGGCATCATCCGCATCGGCGCCGAGGTGCGCCCCGGCGACATCCTCGTGGGCAAGGTCACACCCAAGGGCGAGACCGAGCTCACGGCCGAGGAGCGGCTCCTGCGGGCGATCTTCGGCGAGAAGGCCCGCGAGGTGCGCGACACCTCGATGCGCGTGCCGCACGGCGAGTCGGGCATCGTCGTCGACGTGAAGGTCTTCACCCGTGAGAACGGCGACGAGCTCTCGCCCGGCGTGAACGAGCTGGTGCGCGTCTACATCGCCCAGAAGCGCAAGATCAGCCAGGGCGACAAGATGGCCGGCCGCCACGGCAACAAGGGCGTCATCTCGATCATCGTGCCCGAGGAGGATATGCCCTTCCTGCCTGACGGCACCCCCATCGAGATTATCCTTACGCCGCTGGGCGTGCCCTCTCGCATGAACATCGGCCAGATCATGGAGATCCACCTCGGCTGGGCCGCCAAGACCCTGGGCCAGCACGTGGCCTCGCCGGTCTTCGACGGCGCCAACGAGGAAGACATCCGGGAGATGCTGCTGAAGGCGCACCTGCCGCCCACCGGCAAGACGGTGCTGTTCAACGGCAAGACCGGCGAACCCCTCGACAACGAGGTCACGGTCGGCTACAAGTACATGCTGAAGCTGCATCACCTGGTCGACGACAAGATCCACGCCCGCTCCACCGGCCCCTACTCCCTGGTCACCCAGCAGCCGCTGGGCGGCAAGGCGCAGTTCGGCGGCCAGCGCTTCGGCGAGATGGAGGTCTGGGCGCTGGAGGCCTACGGCGCCGCGTACACGCTGCAGGAGCTGCTCACGGTCAAGTCCGACGACGTGGTCGGCCGCGTGAAGACCTACGAGGCGATCGTCAAGGGCGAGAACGTGCCCGAGCCGGGCGTCCCCGAGTCGTTCAAGGTGCTGATCAAGGAGCTGCAGTCCCTCGGCCTGGACGTGAAGGTCCTGAACGAGAACGACCAGGAGATCGAGCTGCGGGAGCTGGACGACGACATGGACGTCACCGGCCGCGAACTCGATATCCCCGCCCTCGGCGGCGACGAGTTCCCGGCCGAGGAGCCCCGGCAGCCTGAGGCTGAGACCGAGGCCGAGGCCGCCGAGGAGCCTGCAGAGGATGAGGTTGAGGAGGAGGACGACGAGGCCCCGCTCAACCCCGAGGAGCTGGAGAAGGTCGCCGGCGCCCTCAAGAACGCCGCCCGGTCCATGCCCGGGGACCTGGCCCCGGCCCGCCGTGCGCTGCCCGGAGAGGACGACCTCGACGAAGAGGACCTCTTCGACGGCGGCGACGAGGAGTCGGACGAGGACGAGTTCGGGCCCGCGCCGGTGCGCGGCCGCAAGGGTGCTGCCCGGCGCCGCCGCGGCGGGCTGGACGACCTGGACGACTTCGGCGGGGAGGACTTCGACGCCACGGACGCCGACGACGAGGACGACCTCTTCGGAGGCCGGTCGCGCCGCCGCCGGCAGGACGACCTCGATGACGACGAGGAGTAGGGGAGGATGCTGATCGATGCTCGACGTCAATTACTTTGACTCCATCCGGATCGGGCTGGCCTCTCCTGAACGCATTCGGCAGTGGTCCCGCGGCGAGGTGAAGAAGCCGGAGACCATCAACTACCGCACGCTGCGGCCCGAGCGCGAGGGGCTCTTCTGCGAGAAGATCTTCGGGCCGACCCGCGACTGGGAGTGCCACTGCGGCAAGTACAAGAGGGTACGGTACAAGGGCATCGTCTGCGACCGCTGCGGCGTCGAGGTCACCCGGGCCAAGGTGCGCCGGGAGCGCATGGGTCACATCGAGCTGGCCGCGCCGGTCTCGCACATCTGGTACTTCAAGGGGATACCCTCCCGCATGGGGCTGATCCTGGACATCAGCCCCCGCGCGCTGGAGAAGGTGCTCTACTTCGCGGCGTACATCGTGACCGACCCCGGTGACACGCCGCTGATGGAGAAGCAGCTGCTGACGGAGAACGAGTACCGGGAGTACCGGGAGAAGTACGGCAGCGCCTTCAAGGCGGGCATGGGCGCCGAGGCCATCAAGGTGCTGCTGCAGAAGCTCGACCTGGAGAAGCTCTCGCAGGAGCTCCGCCAGGAGCTGAAGACCGTCTCCGGCCAGCGCAAGATCCGGGCGATCCGCCGCCTGGAGGTCGTGGAGGCCTTCCGCAAGTCCGGCAACAAGCCGGAGTGGATGATCCTCGACGTGATCCCGGTGATCCCGCCCGACCTGCGTCCGATGGTCCAGCTGGACGGCGGCCGCTTCGCCACGAGCGACCTGAACGATCTCTATCGCCGGGTGATCAACCGGAACAACCGCCTGAAGCGGCTCCTGGACCTGGGCGCGCCGGACATCATCGTCCGCAACGAGAAGCGCATGCTCCAGGAGGCCGTCGACGCCCTGATCGACAACGGCCGCCGCGGCCGGCCGGTAACCGGCCCCGGCAACCGCCCGCTCAAGTCGCTCTCCGACATGCTGAAGGGCAAGCAGGGCCGCTTCCGCCAGAACCTGCTGGGCAAGCGCGTCGACTACTCCGGCCGTTCCGTGATCGTGGTCGGCCCGCACCTGAAGCTGCACCAGTGCGGCCTGCCCAAGGAGATGGCGCTGGAGCTGTTCAAGCCCTTCGTCATGAAGAAGCTGGTCAACGACGGCTACGCCCACAACATCAAGAGCGCCAAGCGCATGGTGGAGCGGGTGAAGCCCGAGGTCTGGGACGTGCTCGAGGACGTGATCAAGGAGCACCCCGTCCTGCTGAACCGCGCCCCGACGCTGCACCGCCTGGGCATCCAGGCCTTCGAGCCGGTGCTGGTGGAGGGCCGCGCGATCCAGATCCACCCGCTGGTCTGCACGGCGTACAACGCGGACTTCGACGGCGACCAGATGGCGGTGCACGTGCCGCTGTCGGCCGAAGCCCAGGCCGAGGCCCGCATCCTGATGCTGGCGGCGCATAACATCCTGAACCCCAAGGATGGCGCGCCGGTCATCACGCCGTCCAAGGACATGCTGCTGGGCTCCTACTACCTCACGCTGCCCAAGCCGGATTCCGAGCCCAAGATGCGGTTCTCCCATCCCCACGAGGCCCTGCTGGCCTACCAGAACGGGCTGGTCGAGCTGCACGACTGGGTCGAGATCCGCTTCCCCGAGCCGCCGGCCCACCTGGAGCCATACTCGGAGGAATGGTGGGAGCACCCGGACAACTGGAACACCGTCTCCGGCAAGCGCATCAAGACCACGGTCGGCCGCATGATCTTCAACGAGATCCTGCACCCGAAGCTCCGCTACCGCAACGACACCATCGAGAAGAAGCAGATGGGCAAGATCATCGACGATGCCTACCGCAAGCTGGGCACCGTGAAGACGGCGGAGCAGACGGACAAGATCAAGGAGCTGGGCTTCCAGTACGCCACCCGTTCCGGCGCCACCATCGCCATCTCGGACATCCGGGTGCCGGGCGAGAAGGCCCGGATCCTCGCCGAGGCCGAGAAGAAGGTCGAGGTCGTCGAGCGGAACTACAAGCGGGGCCTGATCACCAACGACGAGCGCTACCAGCAGGTGATCAAGATCTGGTCCGACGCCAAGGACGAGGTCACCAAGACCCTCGTCGACACCATGGAGGACTTCAACCCCGTCAACATGATGATGAAGTCCGGTGCCCGCGGCAACATCTCGCAGATCACGCAGTTGGCCGGCATGCGCGGCCTCATGGCCGACCCCTCGGGCAAGATCGTCGAGCTGCCGGTCAAGGCCAACTTCCGCGAGGGCCTCACCGTGCTGGAGTACTTCCTCTCCACCCACGGCACCCGCAAGGGCCTCGCCGACACCGCGCTGCGCACAGCTGACTCAGGCTACCTGACCCGCCGCCTGGTTGACGTGGCCCAGGACGTGATCGTGCGCGAGGAGGACTGCGGCACCACGGCCGGCATCACCTGGACCGAGGAGGTCGACGCGGCGGGCAACGTGGTGGAGCCGATCACGCCGCACATCGTGGGGCGCGTCGCCCTCAACGACATCGTCCACCCCGAGACCGGCGAGATCATTGTCTACGCCAACGAGATGATCGACGAGGACCTGGCGGAGCAGATCCTGCAGGCCGGCATCAAGGAGGTCACCATCCGTTCGGTGCTGACCTGCCGCACCCGCTTCGGCGTCTGCCAGGCCTGCTACGGCCGCAACCTGGCCACGGGCAGGCTGGTGGACGTGGGCGAGGCCGTCGGCATCATCGCCGCCCAGTCCATCGGCGAGCCCGGCACGCAGCTGACGATGCGCACGTTCCACACCGGCGGCGTGGCCGGCGACGACATCACCCAGGGTCTCCCCCGCGTCGAGGAGCTCTTCGAGGCCCGCAAGCCGAAGGGCCAGGCGGTCATCGCCGAGCTGGACGGCGAGGTCTCCATCACGGAGAACAAGGGCCGGCGGGAGATCACCATCACCTCCGAGGACGGCGAGTCCGTCACCTACGCGATCCCCTACGGCGCCCGGGTGAAGGTGCGCCCCGGGCAGATCGTGGAGGCCGGAGACGAGCTGACCGAGGGCTCGGTGAACCCCCACGACCTCCTGCGAGTGAAGGGCCTGCGCGGCGTGCAGCACTACCTGCTGCGCGAGGTGCAGAAGGTCTACAACCTACAGGGTGTGGACATCAACGACAAGCACATCGAGGTCATGGTGCGGCAGATGCTGCGCAAGGTGAAGGTGGAGGATCCCGGCGATACCGAACTGCTGCCGGGCAGCTTCATCGACATCTTCGAGTTCGAGGACGAGAACGAGCGGGTGATCATGGAGGGCGGTGTGCCCGCCGTCGCCCGGCCGATGCTCCTGGGCATCACCAAGGCCTCTCTCGCCACCGACTCCTTCCTCTCGGCGGCCTCCTTCCAGGAGACGACCCGCGTGCTGACCGACGCGGCCATCAAGGGCCGCCGGGACCCGCTGCTCGGCCTGAAGGAGAACGTGATCATCGGCAAGCTGGTGCCTGCCGGTACCGGCATGGGCCGGTACCGGGGGATCAAGGTCTACACCGAGGAAGACCTCTACAGTGAACAGCTGGAGGGCGCGGACGACTAGGCGTCTTGTACGTAGTGGAGAGGCCCGGCTGCCCCAAGGGGCAGTCGGGCCTCCCATGTTCGGTGCCCGGGCAGAGGGAAGTGGCCTCGCCTCGAGGTCCGCCGGGTCGACCGGCACGGGCAGCGCGCTCTCCCCGCCTGTGCGCCCTTGCGTTTCGCGCCATTTTTCGGTACCATTGCTCTGCATTTTCCCCGGACCGTCGCCGCAGACCCTGCGACGCCTGGAGCACTCGGCGCGCAGGGCCCTCTTGTCAGAGGGAGGGAGCCCACGTTGAGCGAGCACTACTACACCAGCCGGCCGAGCGCGGCCCACGAGGAGACAAGCTTCGACGCCACGCTGCGCGGGATGACGTTCCGCTTCGTCACCGACGCCGGCGTCTTTTCCCGGGACCGGGTCGATTTCGGATCGCTTCTATTAATAGAGGCCATGCAGATCGGCGCCGCCGACACGGTGCTCGACCTCGGCTGCGGCTACGGCCCCATCGGGATGGTCGCCGCCCGCCTGGCGCCGCAAGGCTACATTTATATGGTGGACGTCAACGAGCGGGCGGTCGAGCTGGCCCGGCGGAACCTCGCGGCCAACGGCATCACCAACGCCGAGGTGCGGTTGGGCGACGGGCTGGCGGCCGTGCAGGGCATCGCCTTCGACGCCATCCTGACCAACCCGCCGATCCGGGCCGGCAAGGCCACGGTCTACCGGCTGCTGGAGGAGGCCCACGCGGCGCTGAAGCCCGGCGGGTCGCTCTGGGTGGTCATCCAGACCAAGCAGGGTGCGCCGAGCATGAAGCGGAAGCTCGCGGAGCTGTTCGGCAACGTGACCGACGTCGACCGGAAGGCGGGGTACCACGTCTTCGCCGCCCGGCGATGAGCCTGGCCGAAAACGGGCGATTGGGGGAGACAGCGCGCGGAAAAGCCCGCTGGCGCCGAATCTGCGCGGGTTTTTCTTGACTCGCGCCTGGGCCCTGAGTACAATATGAAAGTGTGCCTGTGCAGGAGGTTTTTGGGGCGATGAGCTTGGAGCGGTTGAAGTCAGCGGCCAAGAAGACCATCGGTACCAAACAGACTGTAAAGGCCATAGCGAAGGGACAGGCTCGTGTCGTGTACGTCGCCGGGGATGCCGAGGAGCACGTGCTCCGGGGTGTGCTGGAGGCGGCGCGGGAGAAGGGCCTGGAGGTTCAGCGGGTTGAATCGATGGTGGCGTTGGGCAAGGCCTGCGGGATCGAGGTTGGCGCTGCCGCCGCCGCGATCTTGGAGGGATAGCCGGCCACCTCCCTCTTTCAGCCAGCCTATCCCGGAAGGAGGTGCGTTCTGTGCCGACCATTAACCAGCTCGTCCGTCAGGGCCGCAAGACCATGTCCGAGAAGTCTGCCTCGCCGGCGCTCAAGGGGAACCCCTTCAAGCGGGGCGTCTGCACCGTTGTGAAGACCACCACCCCGAAGAAGCCGAACTCGGCGCTGCGGAAGATCGCCCGTGTCCGCCTCTCCAACAACATCGAGGTCACGGCGTACATCCCGGGCATCGGCCACAACCTGCAGGAGCACTCCGTCGTGCTCGTCCGCGGCGGCCGCGTCAAGGACCTGCCTGGCGTCCGCTACCACATCGTCCGCGGTGCGCTCGATGCCGCCGGCGTGGCCAACCGGATGCAGGGCCGTTCCAAGTACGGCGCCAAGAAGAAGAAGGCAGCCAAGAAGTAAGTCAGCCGGGGGCGGGGAGAGTAACCGAAGACCCTTCGGCGAAGCCGGCGGATGGGTTGCCCCCCGGAGGCGGCCTGCCGACTCACCGCCCAGAGTTAGTGGAAAGAAAGGGGTACTCGCATGCCGCGTCGCGGACACGTGCCGAAGCGCGAGGTGCTGCCGGATCCGATTTACAACTCGGAGCTGGTCACCCGCGTGATCAACAAGATCATGCTCCACGGCAAGAAGGGCCTTGCCCAGCGCATCTTCTACAACGCCATCAACCGGGCCAGCGAGAAGCTCGGCAAGGAGCCGATGGAAGTGCTGGAAGGCGCGCTGAAGAACATCATGCCGGTGCTCGAGGTCCGGCCTCGCCGCGTCGGCGGCGCGACCTACCAGGTGCCGATGGAGGTGCGCCCGGAGCGGCGCCAGGCCCTGGGCATCCGGTGGCTGATCAACTACGCTCGCGGCCGTGGGGAGCGCACCATGGAGGAGCGGCTGGCCGCCGAGCTGGTGGATGCGTACAACAACACCGGCGGTGCAGTGAAGAAGCGCGAAGAGGTCCACAAGATGGCCGAGGCCAACAAGCCCTTCGCCCATTATCGCTGGTAGTTTCGGGATGCGCATTCTGAAGCAAAGGGGGGTGTCTGATGTCTCGGCAGGTTTCGCTGGATAGGCTCCGCAATATCGGCATCATGGCGCATATTGACGCCGGCAAGACGACGACGACGGAGCGCATCCTGTTCTACACCGGTCGGACCCACAAGCTGGGCGAGACCCACGAGGGTGCGGCCACGATGGACTTCATGGTGCAGGAGCAGGAGCGCGGCATCACCATTCAGTCCGCGGCTACGACCTGCAACTGGAAGAACCACCGAATCAACATCATCGACACGCCCGGACACGTGGACTTCACGGTGGAGGTTGAGCGTTCGCTGCGCGTCCTGGACGGCGCAGTGGCCGTGTTCTGTGCCAAGGGCGGTGTGGAGCCGCAGTCGGAGACCGTGTGGCGGCAGGCCGACAAGTACGGGGTTCCCCGCATGGCCTACGTCAACAAGATGGACACCATCGGGGCCGACTTCTTCCGGGTCGTCCGGATGATGAAGGAGCGCCTGAACGCACGGCCCGTCCCGATTCAGCTGCCCATCGGCGCGGAGGACAACTTCCGGGGGATCGTGGACCTGGTTCGCAACGTGGCGATCGTGTACTACGACGACCTCGGCAAGGACATCCGCGAGGAGCCGGTTCCCGAGGAGATGCGGGAGCTGGTGGAGCAGTACCGCACGGAGATGATCGAGGCGGCGACCGAGGCGGACGACGCCCTGATGGAAAAGTACCTGATGGGCGAGGAGCTGACCGTCGAGGAGATCAAGGCCGGCCTGCGCAAGCTGACCGTCGCCTGCAAGATCTCGCCGGTTGTCTGCGGCTCGTCGTACAAGAACAAGGGCGTTCAGCCCATGCTGGATGCGGTGATCGACTACCTGCCGTCGCCGCTGGACGTGCCGCCGATTCAGGGCGTTGACCCCGAGACCGGCGAGGAGCTCGTCCGGAAGCCCGACGACAACGAGCCGTTCTCCGCGCTGGCGTTCAAGGTGGTCACCGACCCGTTCGTCGGCAGGCTCTGCTTCATCCGGGTCTACTCCGGCCGGCTTCCCAGCGGCAGCTACGTGCTGAACGCCACCAAGGGCAAGCGGGAGCGGGTCGGGCGCCTGGTGCAGATGCACGCCAACCACCGCGAGGAGATCGATGCGGTGGAGACGGGCGACATCGCCGCCGTGGTGGGCCTGAAGGACACCGCCACCGGCGACACGCTCTGCACGGACCAGGCCCCGGTCATCCTGGAGTCCATGGAGTTCCCCGAGCCGGTGATCGAGCTGGCTGTGGAACCCAAGACGAAGGCCGACCAGGATAAGCTCAGCCAGGCCCTGCTCAAACTGGCAGAGGAAGACCCGACCTTCCGGATGTACACCAACCAGGAGACGGGTCAGACCATCATCGCCGGCATGGGCGAGCTGCACCTGGAGATCATCGTCGACCGGCTCCAGCGGGAGTTCAAGGTGGGCGTGAACGTCGGCAAGCCGCAGGTCTCCTACCGCGAGACGATCAAGGCGCGAGTGGAGAACGTCGAGGGCCGGTTTGTCCGGCAGTCCGGCGGCCGCGGTCAGTACGGCCACGCTGTCATCAACCTGGAGCCCGGTGAGCCCGGCAGCGGCTTTGTCTTCGAGAACAAGATCGTCGGCGGCGTCATCCCCAAGGAGTACATCGGTCCCGTGGAGCAGGGCATCAGGGAGGCCCTCCAGAACGGCGTCCTCGCCGGCTTCCCGGTGATCGACGTCAAGGTCGAACTGGTCTTCGGCTCCTACCACGAGGTCGACTCCTCGGAGGCCGCCTTCAAGATCGCAGGCTCCATGGCCTTCAAGGCCGCCGCCCAGAAGGCTCAGCCGGTACTCCTCGAGCCGTACATGAAGGTCGAGGTCACCGTGCCGGAGGAGTACATGGGCGACGTGATCGGCGACCTCAACGCCCGCCGCGGCCGGATCGAGGGCATGGAAGCAAGGGCCGGCGCTCAGGTCATCCGGGCCCAGGTGCCCCTGGCAGAGATGTTCGGCTACGCGACCGATCTTCGTTCCCGGACCCAGGGCCGTGGCGTCTACTCGATGCAGTTTGACCACTACGAGGAAGTGCCTCAGAACGTGGCCAAGCCGATCATCGAGAAGGCCCAGGGCAAGGCATAGATCCCAGACAGAACGGATGTAAGGAGGAGAATCCACCCATGGCTAAGCAGAGGTTCGAGCGTACCAAGCCGCACGTGAACATCGGCACCATTGGCCACGTCGACCACGGCAAGACCACCCTGACCGCGGCGATCACCAAGGTCCTCGCTGACAAGGGCAAGGCCCAGTTCATGGCCTATGACGCGATCGACAAGGCGCCCGAGGAGCGGGAGCGCGGCATCACCATCAACACCGCCCACGTGGAGTACGAGACCGACGCCCGGCACTACGCCCACGTCGACTGCCCCGGACACGCCGACTACGTGAAGAACATGATCACCGGCGCTGCCCAGATGGACGGCGCGATCCTGGTCGTCTCCGCCGCCGACGGCCCCATGCCGCAGACCCGTGAGCACATCCTGCTCGCCCGTCAGGTCGGCGTGCCCGCCATCGTCGTCTTCCTCAACAAGTGCGACATGGTCGACGACGAGGAGCTGCTGGAGCTGGTCGAGCTCGAGGTTCGCGAGCTGCTGAACCAGTACGAGTTCCCCGGCGACGACATCCCCTTCATCAAGGGCTCCGCCCTGAAGGCCCTCGAGGGCGATCCCAAGTACGTCAAGGCCATCGAGGAGCTCATGGACGCCGTCGACAGCTACATCCCGACGCCGGAGCGCGACGCCGACAAGCCCTTCCTGATGCCCATCGAGGACGTCTTCACCATCACCGGCCGCGGCACCGTCGTGACCGGCCGCGTCGAGCGTGGCAAGTGCAAGGTCGGCGACCAGGTCGAGATCATCGGCCTGCGCGAGGAGAACAAGACCACCGTCGTCACCGGCCTCGAGATGTTCCGCAAGCTGCTGGACGAGGTCGTCGCCGGCGACAACGTTGGCGCCCTGCTGCGCGGCATCGAGAAGAAGGAGGTCGAGCGCGGCCAGGTTCTGGCGAAGCCCGGCTCCATCAAGCCGCACACCAAGTTCTCCGGCGCCATCTACGTCCTGACCAAGGAGGAGGGCGGCCGCCACTCCCCGTTCTTCAACGGCTATCGCCCGCAGTTCTACTTCCGGACCACCGACGTGACCGGCACCATCAAGCTGCCCGAGGGCGTTGAGATGGTCATGCCTGGCGACAACGTCGAGATCTCCGTCGAGCTGATCCACCCGATCGCCATCGAGGAGGGCCTCCGGTTCGCCGTCCGTGAGGGTGGCCGCACCGTGGCCTCCGGCCGGGTCACCAAGGTCGCCCAGTAGTTCACCGATAGGTGGGCCTCGCCCGGGGGGCTGGCGCAATGCCCGTCCCCCGGGTTTCGGGCCCTGGTCATTCGGGAGTAGTAACGTCCCTACAAGGAGGGAAGCAATCGTGGCCAATCAGAAGATCCGCATCAAGCTGCGGGCCTTCGACCACAAGATCCTCGACAGCTCCGCTGCCAAGATCGTCGAGACGGCCACCCGGACCGGTGCCACCGTCAGCGGGCCGATTCCGCTGCCGACGGAGAAGAACATCTACACGATCCTGACCGCCCCCAACGGCGAGAAGGACATCCGCGAGCAGTTCGAGATGCGGACGCACAAGCGGCTCATCGACATCCTTGAGCCCGGCTCGAAGACTGTCGAAGCCCTGATGAAGCTGGATCTGCCAGCCGGCGTCGACATCGAGATCAAGCTCTAAGACGGGAGAATTGCTACTCCCGCCAGGCCGGCAGGCAGGCCTGCGGTATCGATCATGTCGCCCGGACCGAGATGGCCTGCTAAAAGCGGTTGGGCCGTAAGGCTCCTCCGTGCGGGGTCCGCCGGACCCCGACTCCCCTCGGATCCCTGCGACCACTGATGTGGAGGTGGCTTCAGTGCAGAAGGGCATTCTGGGCAAGAAGCTGGGCATGACCCAGATCTTCGCCGCCGACGGGAAGATCATCCCCGTCACCGTGGTTGAGGCCGGGCCCTGCGTCGTCGTCCAGAAGAAGACGGTGGCCACGGACGGCTACAACGCCGTGCAGGTCGGCTTCGACACGATCCGTGAGAAGCTCGTCAACAAGCCCATGAAGGGGCACTTCGCCAAGCATGAGGTCAAGGCGACCCGCTACCTGCGGGAGTTCCGCCTGGACGACATCGAGTCGCTCAACGTGGGCGACACCATCAAGGCCGACATCTTTGCCGAGGGCGAGCTGGTCGATGTCACCGGCATCTCTCGTGGAAAGGGCTTCGCCGGCGGCATCAAGCGGTGGAACTTCTCCCGCAGCTTCATGGCCCACGGCTCGAAATATCACCGGGGTCCCGGCTCTCTCGGACAGCGTGCCTGGGCCCGCGTGCCGAAGGGCCGCAAGCTGCCCGGCCGGCTGGGCGGCGAGCGGGTCACCGTGCAGGGGCTGCGCATCGTGAAGGTTGACCCCGAGAAGAACCTCATCCTCATCAAGGGTGCCGTTCCCGGCGCCAAGGGCTCGCTGATCACGATCCGCGATTCCGTGAAGGCCGCCAAGGCCCGCTAGTCGTTCCGAAAGGAGGAGCAAACATGCCGAAAGTGGCCGTTTACAACAAGGAAGGCGCCACCGTCGGGGAGATCACCCTTTCGGACGCCGTGTTCGGGGCCGAGGTGAATCCCGGTCTCCTGCACGAAGTTGTGCAGATGTACCTCGCCAACCAGCGTCAGGGTACCTCCGACACGAAGACCCGCGCCGAGGTGTCCGGCGGCGGCAAGAAGCCGTGGCGTCAGAAGGGTACCGGCCGTGCGCGCCAGGGTTCGATCCGTGCGCCGCAGTGGCGGCACGGCGGCGTGGCGTTCGGCCCGCATCCCCGCAAGTACGGGTGGACGATGCCCAAGAAGGCCCGCAGGGCGGCGCTCCGTCAGGCGCTCAGCGCCAAGCTCGCCAGCGGTGAACTCATCGTCATCGATTCGTTCGAGCTGGAGGCGCCCAAGACCCGGGAGGTCGTCTCCCTGCTGAAGAACCTCAAGGCGGAGGGCAAGGCCTTCATCGTCACCGCCGAGGAGAACGTCAACGTCTACAAGTCGGCCCGGAACATTCCCGGCGTGCGCGCCAACGCAGCCCGCAACCTCAACGTCTACGAGGTGCTGGCCTCGGGCAAGATCGTGCTCACCCAGGACGCCGTGGCCAAGGTTGAGGAGGTGCTGGGCTGATGGAGGCTCGCGACATCATCCTCAAGCCGCTCATCTCGGAGAAGAACATGGCCAAGATGAGCGAGGGCAAGTACGCCTTCAAGGTGCGCCTTGATGCGAACAAGACCCAGATCAAGCAGGCGATCGAGGAGATCTTCGGCGTCACCGTCACCGCGGTGAACACCATGCGGATGAGGGGCAAGCTGCGCCGCCAGGGCAAGTACATCGGCCGCCGTTCGGATTGGAAGAAGGCTATCGTCCAGCTCAAGGAAGGCGACAGCATCAAGGTCTTCGAGGGCCTGTAAGGAGGGTACACGATGGGAATCAAGCACTATAAGCCCACTTCCCCGGGTATCCGCCAGATGACGCGGCACACCTTCGAGGAGCTGACCAGCACCAAGCCTGAGAAGTCCCTGCTGGTACGCCTCGTCAGGAAGGCTGGGCGCAACGTCTACGGCCGCATTACCACCCGGCACCGCGGTGGCGGCCACAAGCGGATGTACCGGATCATCGACTTCAAGCGCAACGAGTTCGATGGCATCCCGGCCAAGGTGATGACCATCGAGTACGACCCGAACCGCACGTGCCGCATCGCCCTGGTGCAGTACGCCAACGGGGCCAAGCGGTACATCCTCCATCCGGTCGGCCTGAACGTCGGCGACACCATCGTCTCCGGCCCGGATGCCGACATCAAGGTGGGCAACGCCCTGCCGCTGGAGGCCATCCCGGTGGGCACCACCGTCCACAACATCGAACTGACGCCCGGCCGCGGCGGCCAGCTGGCCCGTTCCGCCGGCGCCTCCGCCCAGATCATGGCCAAGGAGGGCGGCTACGCCCTGCTGCGGCTCCCCTCCGGTGAGCAGCGCAAGGTCCTGCTGGCCTGCCGCGCCACCATCGGCCAGGTGGGCAACCTCGAGCACGAGAACATCGTCCTGGGCAAGGCCGGCCGCAAGCGCCACCTGGGCTTCCGCCCGACCGTCCGCGGTTCGGTCATGAACCCCGTCGACCACCCGCACGGCGGTGGCGAGGGCCGCTCGCCCATCGGCCGTCCCGGCCCGGTCTCCCCGTGGGGCAAGCCGACGCTGGGCTACAAGACCCGCAAGCCCAACAAGAAGTCTGACCGGCTGATCGTGAGCCGCCGCAAGAAGTAAGGAAGGGGTGTGAAGTAAATGGGTCGTTCCCTCAAGAAGGGGCCGTACATTGACCCCTCAGTTGAGAAGAAGATCCTCGCCCTGAACGAGAAGGGTGAGAAGAAGGTCTTCAAGACCTGGGCCCGTGACTGCACCATCTTCCCCGAGATGGTCGGCCACACGATCGCGGTCCACAACGGCAAGACCCATGTCCCGGTGTACATTACCGAGGAGATGGTTGGCCACAAGCTGGGTGAGTTCGCTCCGACCCGGACCTTCAGGGGTCACGGTGGGGACGAGAAGTCCAGCCGTGTGCGGTAACGATTAGACCCTTGAAAGTCTGAGCGAAGGAGGTAAACGCACGTGGAAGTCAAGGCCAGCGCTCGCTACGTTCGCATCGCTCCGCGCAAGGTGCGCGTGGTGATCGATCTCGTTCGCGGCAAGAGCGTGAACGAGGCGCTAGCGCTCCTCAAGTTCGTCCCCAAGCGGGCCAGCGAGCCGATCGCCAAGGTGATCAAGAGTGCCGCGGCCAACGCTGAGCACAACTACAACCTGAACAAGGATAACCTGGTCATCTCCCAGGCGTTTGTCGATCAGGGTCCCACGCTGAAGCGCTATCATCCGCGGCAGCGGGGCCAGGCGTTCCCCATCCTGAAGCGCACCTCCCACATCACCGTCATGGTGAAGGAAAAGGAGGCTAAGTAGCAGTGGGTCAGAAAGTACACCCGAAGGGCCTCCGCATCGGCATCGTGAAGGACTGGGACACCCGCTGGTACGCGGACAAGAAGAACTTCAGCGACTTGCTGGTGGAGGACGTCAAGATCCGGAACTTCATCAAGAAGACGCTCTACGCCTCCGGCGTCTCCCGCATCGAGATCGAGCGGGCGGCGAACCGGGTCAAGATCATCGTGCACACCGCCAAGCCGGGCATGGTGATCGGCCGTCAGGGCCAGGGCATCGCCGAGCTGCAGAACAGGCTGGCCGAGATGACCGGCAAGCAGATCTCCCTGGACGTCAAGGAGGTCCGCGTCGCCGAGCTCGACGCCCAGTTGGTGGCCGAGTCCATCGCTCAGCAGCTTGAGAAGCGCATGTCCTTCCGCCGGGCGATGAAGCAGGCGATCCAGAAGGCCATGCGGCTCGGCGCCAAGGGCGTCCGCATCATCATCAGCGGCCGCATCGGCGGCGCCGAGATCGCCCGCACCGAGCGCGCCTGGGAGGGCACCGTGCCCCTGCACACCCTCCGGGCCGACATCGACTACGGGTTCGCCGAGGCCGACACGACCTTCGGCAAGATCGGCGTGAAGGTCTGGATGTACGTCGGCGAGGCCGCCCAGCAGGCTGCGTCCGGCGACCGGCGCGGCGACCGCGGCGAGCGGCGCGAGCGCGGCGGCCGGCGCGGCGGGCGCGGTGGCCGGGGTGCGGGCCAGGGCGGCCAGCGGCCCAGCCGCGAGGAGCGTGCCGCAGCCGAGCGTGCGGCCATCGCCGCAGGCCCGAAGCCTGTCAGCCGGGAAGGGGGGCATAGCTAGTGCTTGCACCGAAGCGCGTCAAGTGGCGTCGCCCCCACAAGGCGGTCGCCAAGCTGAACAAGGGCCGCTCCAAGGCCGGTAACGAGGTTGCCTTTGGCGACTACGGGCTGCAGGCCCTGGAGGCGGCCTTCATCACCGACCGGCAGATCGAGGCTGCCCGTATTGCCATGACCCGTTTCATCAAGCGCGGCGGCAAGGTCTGGATCAAGATCTTCCCGCACAAGGCCCTGACCCGGAAGCCTGCCGAGGTCCGTATGGGTTCCGGTAAGGGCGCCCCGGAGACCTGGGTAGCCGTCGTCAAGCCCGGCCGGATCATGTTCGAGCTGGCCGGCGTGGACGAGGCGACCGCCCAGGAGGCCATGCGGCTTGCTGCGCACAAGCTGCCCATCAAGTGCAAGTTCGTGAAGCGGGAGAAGGCCGCAGTGGCTGCCGCTGTCGAGACGGGTGGTGAAGCCAATGAAGGTTAAGGAAATCCGCGAGATGTCCACCGAGGAAATCCGGGCCAAGGTGGCCAGCCTGAAGGAGGAGCTCTTTAACCTCCGGTTCCAGTTGGCGGTCAACAATCTTGAAAACACCGCGCGCGTGCGCGAGGTGCGCAAGGCGATTGCCCGTTGCAAGACCATCATCCGCGAGCGCGAGCTCAAGGCGGGCAGCCAGGGGGAGGCTAAGGCATGACCGCAGAGCGTAATCTCCGCAAGACCCGCGTCGGCGTGGTCACCAGCGACAAGATGGACAAGACCGTCGTGGTCGCCGTGGAAACCCTGGTCCAGCACCCGCTGTACAAGAAGCGCATCCGCCGGACCAAGAAGTTCAAGGCCCACGATGAGCAGAACCAGTGCAAGGTGGGCGACAAGGTCCGCATCATGGAGACCCGCCCGCTCTCCAAGGACAAGCGCTGGCGCGTGGTTGAGATCATCGAGTCCGCCAAGGTGTTCTAACGCCTGAGGCCGGGTTAGCGAGGTCTCGCGGGGCGGGGAGCAGCCCGCCCGGAGAAACCGGCTGGCTCACGAGAGGAGGTATCGGCCATGATCCAGGTTCAGACCCGCCTTGGGGTCGCAGACAACACCGGCGCCAAGGAACTGATGTGCATCAAGGTCCTCGGCGGTTCGTGGCGGCGTTACGCCAACATCGGGGATGTCATCGTCTGCTCCGTCAAGGAGGCCAGCCCCGGCGGTGTCGTCAAGAAGGGCGACGTGGTCAAGGCCGTGGTTGTGCGTACCCGCAAGGGCCTGCGCCGTGAGGACGGTTCGTATATCCGCTTCGACGAGAACGCTGCCGTAATCCTGAAGGACGAGAAGGAGCCCCGGGGCACCCGTATCTTCGGACCCGTCGCGCGCGAGCTGCGCGACAAGGAGTTCATGAAGATCATCTCCCTGGCCCCTGAGGTCCTCTAGCCGGGAGGGGGTAGCAGCATGCATAACGGCAAGGTGCACGTCCGCAAGGACGAGGTCGTCGTCGTCATCACCGGGAAGGACAAGGGCAAGCAGGGCAAGGTCCTGCGCGTGCTCCCGAAGGAGAACCGCGTGGTGGTCGAGGGCGTGAACATGGTCAAGAAGCACACCAAGCCTTCTGCCAAGAATCCGAACGGCGGCATCATCGAGATGGAGGCGCCCATTCACGCCTCGAACGTGATGTCGCTGGAGAAGATCGAAGCGAAGAAGGCGAAGAAAAAGGGCTAGCGCGCAGCGGCCCTAGAAAGGAGGCTTGTGGCACTTGGCCAACTTGAAGACGAAGTACCAGGAAGAAGTCGTTCCTGCACTTCAGAAGCAGTTCAACTACCGCAACGTGATGATGGTCCCCCGGCTGGACAAGATCGTCGTCAACGTCGGCCTCGGCGAGGCCGTGCAGAACGCCAAGGCGCTTGACGCCGCCGTCGGCGACATCGCCGCGATCACCGGCCAGCGGCCGGTCATCACCCGGGCGCGGAAATCGATCTCGACCTTCAAGATCCGCACGGGTATGCCCATCGGCTGCAAGGTGACCCTCCGGGGCGAGCGGATGTGGGACTTCCTGGAGAAGCTGATCTACGTCGCACTGCCCCGCGTGCGCGACTTCCGCGGGGTTTCCCCGAAGGCCTTCGACGGTCGGGGCAACTACGCCCTGGGCCTGAAGGAGCAGCTGATCTTCCCCGAGATCGATTACGACAAGATCGATAAGATCCGGGGCATGGACGTGATCATCGTCACCACCGCGAAGACCGACGAAGAGGCGAAGGCCCTGCTGAAGGGGCTCGGCATGCCGTTCGCTGAACGCTAAGGAGGGACGAGAGTGGCAAAGACTTCGCTCAAGGTCAAGGCGGCGCGGCCG
Source organism: Symbiobacterium terraclitae (assembly GCF_017874315.1). Lineage (NCBI taxonomy): Bacteria > Bacillati > Bacillota > Clostridia > Eubacteriales > Symbiobacteriaceae > Symbiobacterium > Symbiobacterium terraclitae. The sequence continues at coordinate 21,960 of NZ_JAGGLG010000002.1, forward strand.
CAGAAGTACTCCGTGCGGGCCTACAACCGCTGCAAGCTTTGCGGTCGTCCCCATGCGTACATGCGGAAGTTCGGCATCTGCCGTCACTGCTTCCGGAAGTTGGCGCACGAGGGTCAGATCCCCGGCATCCGCAAGGCCAGCTGGTAGGTGGAGAATCGGGCAGGGGAGTTGGGCACCGGCAGCGCTTCGGCCAGCGCCGGAGGCCCGGTGGGTTCAGCCGGCGAGTGACAGACCTCCACGCCGGCGGTGTGAGGGGCATCCCCTCGCAGATCCGACTCCAACCGTCCGATCTTGAAAGGAGGAAGCGCAAACATGGTCGTCTCCGATCCGATTGCCGATCTTCTGACCCGCATCCGGAACGCCACCACGGCCAACCACGACCGTGTCGAGGTTCCCGGGTCCAAGATGAAGAAGGCTATTGTGCAGATTCTGAAGGACGAGGGCTTTATCCGTGACTTCGAGTGGATCGACAACGGGCACCAGGGCGTGATCCGGATCTACCTGAAGTACGGTCCCAATAAGACGAAGGTTATCTCGGGCCTGCGGCGGATCTCCCGGCCCGGCCTCCGGGTCTACGCCAAGCGCGATCAGATTCCCCGCGTGCTGGGCGGCCTGGGCATCGCCATCCTGTCGACGTCGAAGGGCGTCATGACCGACAAGAAGGCCCGCCAGGAAGGCCTCGGCGGCGAAGTTCTCTGCTACATCTGGTAAGGAAGGAGGTGCTGCCGTGTCTCGCATTGGAAAGAACCCCATCCCGATCCCCGCGGGGGTGGAGGTCACCGTTCAGGGCAACGTGGTTCGTGTCAAGGGGCCCAAGGGTGAGCTCACCCGCGAGATCAACCCGGCCATGAGCATCACGATTGAGAACGGCGCCCTCCGTGTATCCCGTCCTTCCGATGAGCGGGAGCACAAGGCGCTGCACGGCCTGACCCGCACCCTGATCGCCAACATGGTCGAGGGTGTGACCAAGGGCTATTCCCGGGCGCTGGAGCTGGTGGGCACCGGCTACCGTGCCGCCAAGACGGGCCAGAAGCTGACGCTGACCGTCGGCTACTCCCACCCGGTTGTGATCGATCCGCCCCAGGGCATCGAGTTTCAGGTTCCCGCTGCCAACCAGGTGATCGTGACCGGCATCGACAAGGAACTGGTTGGCCAGATCGCGGCCGACATCCGCGCCGTCCGGCCGCCCGAGCCGTACCTCGGCAAGGGCATCAAGTACGCCGGCGAGCACATCCGGCGCAAGGAAGGCAAGACCGGTAAGAAGTAAGGGGGTGACCGAGGATGATCGTCAAGCAGGATCGCAACAAGGCGCGGCGGGTGCGCCAGCTGCGTGTGCGGAAGACCGTCCACGGCACGCCCGAGCGGCCGCGGCTTAATGTCTTCCGTTCCAACCAGAACATCTATGCCCAGGTGATTGACGACACGGTCGGCAAGACCCTGGTCTCCGCCTCGACCCTCGACCCTGAGGTCAAGGCCCGGCTGGAGGGCAATGGCGGCAACAAGGCCGCCGCCGCGATCGTGGGTGAAGTGGTCGCGAAGCGTGCACTGGCCGCAGGCGTGACGAAGGTGGTTTTTGACCGTGCCGGGTACCTCTACCACGGCCGCGTCGCCGCCCTCGCCGAGGCCGCCCGCGAAGCCGGCCTGGAGTTCTAAGTCGAGGGAGGGAAACACGAACGTGGCTCGCAACGAAACCAATCAGGCCGAACTGAAGGAGAAGATGGTGGACCTGCGGCGCGTGGCCAAGACCGTCAAGGGCGGCCGGCGCATGAGCTTCTCCGCTGTCATGGTCGTCGGCGACGGCAATGGGCGCGTGGGCGCCGGCCTCGGCAAGGCGGCCGAGATTCCCGAGGCGGTGCGCAAGGGCACCGAGGACGCCAAGAAGTCCATGATCACCGTGCCGCTGAACGGCACCACCATTCCCCACGAGGTCATCGGCGAGTTCGGTGCCGGCAAGGTGCTGCTGAAGCCCGCCTCCCCGGGTACCGGCGTGATCGCCGGCGGGGCCGTGCGTGCGGTCCTGGAGGCGGCCGGCGTGCGGGACATCCTCACCAAGAGCCTGGGCTCCAACAACGCTGCCAACCAGGTGCTCGCCACCCTCGCGGGCCTGCGCCAGCTGAAGAGCGCTGAGGAAGTCGCCAAGCTGCGCGGCAAGCCCGTCGAGCAGATCCTCGGTTAGAGGAGGGAAGAACGTGGCTGGCACGCTGAAGATTACGCTGAAGCGCGGCCTGGCGGGCCGGGACAAGCGGGTGGTGGCCACCTGCAAGTCCCTCGGCCTCACCAAGCTGAACGCGACGGTGGAGCGGCCCGACAACCCGGCGGTGCGCGGCATGATCGCGCGCGTGGCGCACATGGTCGAGGTGCAGGAGGGCTAGCGCCTCACGACGAACCAAGTTGGGACGGCGCCGGTCCTCACCGGCGCCCCCATTGACAGCCCAGACGAACTGAGGTGACATTCGGATGAAACTGCATGAGCTGGCTCCCAACCCCGGTGCCCGCAAGGAGCGCAAGCGTCTGGGCCGCGGCATCGGTTCCGGCCTGGGGAAGACCTCCGGCAAGGGCCACAAGGGCCAGAACGCCCGCTCCGGCGGCGGCGTCCGTCCGGGCTTCGAGGGCGGCCAGATGCCGCTGACCCGGCGGCTGCCCAAGCGGGGCTTCTCCAACGCACCGTTCAAGGTGACCTATGAGATCGTCAACGTCGCCGACCTGGAGCGGTTCGACGCCGGCACCGTGGTGACCCCCGAGCTGCTGGAGGAGACCCGGGTCTGCAAGAACGCCGTGAAGGGCGTGAAGGTGCTGGGCACGGGCGAGCTCACCAAGGCGCTGACCGTGCGCGCACACAGGGTGAGCGAGTCCGCAAGGCAGAAGATTGAGGCCGCGGGCGGAAAGGTTGAGGTTATCGGAGAAGCCACCGAAGAGGTGAATTAACAGCCATGGCGATGCTGGAGACGCTGCGCAATTCGATGCGGCTGCCCGGGCTGAGGAAAAGGCTCCTCTTCACCATCGGCATGCTGGTCGTCATTCGGATTTGCGCACACATTCCCGTCCCTGGGGTTAACCTGGATCGGCTGGCGGAAGTGTTTGGAGCGGGTGGCCTGTTCCAGTTCTTCGACATCTTCGCAGGCGGGGCGTTCTCCAAGTTCGCAATCGTCGCCATGGGCGTCACGCCGTACATCAACTCCTCGATTATCATGCAGCTGCTCACGGTCGTGATCCCGCGCCTGGAGGAGCTGCAGAAGGAGGGCGAGGAGGGCCGCAAGAAGATCCAGCAGTACACGCGCTACGGCACGGTAGTGCTGGGCCTCGTGCAGGCCTTCGGCATCGGCTATGCCCTGCGGAGCTGGGGCGCCTTCTACAACGACAGCCTGGTGACCCTGTTCGTGATCATGGTCAGCCTGACGGCGGGTACCGCCCTCGTCATGTGGATCGGCGAGGAGATCACGGAGAAGGGCATCGGCAACGGCATCTCGCTGATCATCTTCGCCAACATCGTCACCCGGCTGCCCTACTCCATCGGCGGCGAGATCCAGCTGCTTCAGGCCGGCCAGCACAACATCTTCCAGCCTCTGCTGGTGGCTGTTATCGCCCTGATCATGGTGGTCTTCGTGGTCATCATCAACGAGGGCGTCCGGAAGATCCCCGTGGAGTACGCCAAGCGCGTCGTGGGGAAGCGGGTCGTGGGCGGTCAGCGGACCCACCTGCCGATCCGCATCAACCAGGCCGGCGTGATCCCGCTGATCTTCGCCTCGTCGTTGATGTACTTCCCCATCACCATCGCCCAGTTCATCCCCAACACCGGGTTCGGGCGCTGGGTTCAGCTCCACTTTGACACGCGGTCAGCGTGGTTCATGCTGATCAACGCGCTGCTGATCATCTTCTTCACCTACTTCTACACGGCGATCACCTTCAACCCCGAGAACGTCGCCGACAACATCAAGAAGAACGGCGGGTTCATTCCGGGTTACCGCCCGGGCAAGCCCACCGCCGAGTACCTGGAGCGGGTCTCCAACCGCCTCACGCTGGTCGGCGGCCTGTTCCTGGCGGCGGTCACCATCCTGCCGATCACGCTGATCGGTCTGGCCGGTGTCCAGAACGCATACATCGGTGGCTCGTCCCTGCTGATCGTCGTCAGCGTGGCGCTGGAGACGACCAAGCAGATCGAGGCGCAGCTGGTGATGCGGCATTACCAGGGCTTCATGCGGAGCTAGGTGGAACGCAGTGGACGCGTCGAGGACCGGGGCCGTCTCACCGGGGGGCGGAGCCGGTCCTCGCGGGTACGCTCGGCTCCGTGGCACGAGGGCAGGAGGGAAACGCATGCACATTATCCTTATGGGCCCGCCAGGTGCCGGCAAGGGCACGCAGGCCGCGCTGCTCGCGGAGCAGGAGGCCATTCCGCACATCTCCACCGGCGACATCTTCCGCGCCAACATGAGCCAGGGGACGCCCCTGGGCAAGCTGGCCAAGGAGTACGTGGACGCCGGCAAGTACGTTCCCGACGACGTGACCAACGGGATGGTCAGGGATCGGCTCGCCCAGCCGGACTGCGTCAAGGGGTTTATCCTCGACGGCTACCCGCGCACGCCCGATCAGGCCCGGGCACTGGCCGGGATGCTGGCGGAGCTGGGCCTGAAGCTCGACGCCGTGATCAACATCGCCGTGCCGGACGAGCTGCTGGTGGACCGGGCGGTCGGGCGCAGGGTGTGCCGCTCCTGCGGTGCCACCTATCACGTGAAGTACAATCCGCCTGCCCGCGAAGGCACCTGTGACCGGTGCGGCGGCGAACTATACCAGCGCAGCGACGACCAGGCCGAGAAGGTGGCCGTGCGCCTCAACCTTTACCACACCCAGACGGCGCCGCTGCTGCAGTTCTATGCCGAGCAGGGGCTGGTGCGAACCGTCAACGGCGACCAGCCGATGGAGCAGGTGACCGCCGACATCAAGGAGGCCGTCAGGGGTACTCGATGATCATCCGCAAGACGCCCCGGCAGATCCAGCAGATGAAGGAGGCCGGACGGATCGTCTGGCATGTCCACCAGGAGCTCGCGAAGGTGATCGCCCCCGGGATCACCACCAGGGAGCTCGACGCCCTGGCCGAGCGGCTGATCCGTCAGGCCGGCGGCATCCCCACCTTCAAGGGGTACCACGGCTACCCCGGGTCGATCTGCGCTTCCGTCAACGAGGTGGTGATCCACGGGATCCCCGGGGAGAGGGCGCTCGCAGAGGGCGACGTGATCGCCATCGACCTGGGGGTCACCTACGGCGGCTGGGTGGGCGACTCGGCGTACACGCACCCCGTGGGGCGGGTGTCGCCGGAGGCCGAGCGGCTGCTGGAGGTCACGCGAAACGCGCTTGAAAAAGCGATTGCCCGGTGCTATCCTGGCAATCGGCTGGGAGACGTGGGACACGCCGTTCAGTCGTACGTGGAATCCCAGGGTTTCAGCGTCGTGCGCGACTTCGTGGGCCACGGCGTCGGGGAGCGGATGCACGAGGATCCTCCGGTGCCCAACTACGGGCTGCCCGGGACCGGGGTGACGCTCCGGCCCGGTATGGTGCTCGCCATCGAGCCCATGGTGAATGCGGGCACCGAGGAGGTGCGCGTCCTGCGGGACGGCTGGACCGTGGTCACAGCCGACGGCAGGTACTCGGCGCACTTCGAGCACACCGTGGCGATCACCGAAGACGGACCGGTGATTCTCACCAAACCGTGAGGAATAGTTATCCGGTCTTGTGCTATAATAGTGGTATTGGCCTTTCGCGCGTGAACCCGAGTTGCGGGAGCGATTACGGAGGTGCACGTCCGTGGACCAACCGGGTCTAAGGCCCGGCGCCATAGTGCGATCTCTGGCCGGACGCGACCTGGGATCCTGTTACGTTGTGGTGCGGGTAGTGGACGAGCGGTTCGTCACAGTGGCCAATGGTCGCCGGAGACCGGTCGCCCGTCCGAAGCTCAAGAATCGGCGGCACCTCGAGGTGCTGGGTTGGGCAGACGCCTCCCTGGCTCTCCGACTGGAACGAGGCGCCAAGGTCACCGACGAAGAGATTGTCAAGGCCCTGGAGACCATTCCTGCGGGAGTCTGCGAGGAGGTATAGAACCCACGTATGTCCAAGGACGACGTCATCGAGGTTGAGGGCACCGTGGTTGAGCCGCTGCCCAACGCCATGTTCCGGGTGAAGCTGGCCAACGGGCACCAGGTGCTCGCCCACGTCTCCGGAAAGATCCGTATGAACTTTATCCGGATACTACCTGGCGATCGCGTCACGGTTGAGCTGTCGCCTTACGACCTCACCCGTGGTAGAATCGTATACCGGTACAAATAGGTCGGCTCACCAAAAGCCGTCTCAACCATTCACGCTTCTTACGAAGCTTTTCCCTTTTGGTCTGCATCCCTGCGCTTGACCTGGACCATTCCGGCCAAACGAGCGCGCGAAGAGAGGAGGGGCTGCTCGTGAAGGTTCGCCCGTCGGTGAAGCCGATTTGCGAGAAGTGCAAGGTCATCAAGCGGCACGGTCACGTGATGGTGATCTGCGAGAACCCGAAGCACAAGCAGAAGCAGGGGTAAGTTGCGACCGCGCGGTTGCAGCGGCCGCTTGGCCGACCCCGCAGACCAGCGAAGTTTTGCCGGTTTTAGGCTGGCGCACCCCTTGCGGCAGTAAGGGGAGCACCGGCATTTACGCATGGGCTCGAGGTTCGGACACTGCCGGGAGGCGTGCAAAACCCGAACTGGAACCCTGCGGCCTCACCTCAGGGAGCGGCTGGTGGTCGAGGTCCCTCTTCCCTCACCACTTTCTCTGCGGCGATGTCGTCTGGGACGGGTCGTGCATCATCGACCAACTCCGTTGTTGCGACATGAGGAGGGTATTTCGAGAGCATGGCGCGTATCGCAGGTGTCGACCTGCCTCGTGACAAGCGCATTGAGGCTGCCCTGCCGTACATCTACGGCATCGGCTGGTCGCTTTCCCGTGAGATTCTGCAGAAGACCGGTATCGATCCGGACATCCGCGTCCGCGATCTGACCGAGGATCAGGTGGCCCGGCTCCGCGAGGTCATCGACCACGAGTACAAGGTCGAGGGTGACCTGCAGCGGGAGGTTCAGCTGAACATCAAGCGGCTGATCGAGATCGGCTGCTATCGCGGCCTGCGGCACCGCCGCGGCCTGCCCGTGCGCGGCCAGCGCACCAAGACGAACGCCCGCACCCGCAAGGGCCCGCGGCGTACGGTCGCCGGGAAGAAGAAGGCCGGCAAGTAAAGGGAGGGACACGTCTACATGGCCAAGCGCGCCGTTCGTACCAAGCGGAAGGAGCGGAAGCACGTCGACAAGGGCGTGGCCCATATCCGTTCTACCTTTAACAACACGATCGTGACGATCACCGACATGCAGGGGAATGCCCTCTCCTGGGCGACCGCCGGAGCGATGGGCTTCAAGGGCTCCCGGAAGTCCACCCCCTTCGCCGCGCAGATGGCGGCCGAGAAGGCGGCCAAGGACGCCATGGAGCATGGCCTGCGCGAGGTCGAGGTCATGGTCAAGGGGCCGGGGTCGGGCCGTGAGGCTGCCATTCGCCAGCTGCAGGCCGCCGGACTGGAGGTCACGACGATCAAGGACGTGACCCCGATCCCCCACAACGGCTGCCGCCCGCCGAAGCGGCGCCGGGTGTAGGAAGAGGAGGGGACAACTAAGCAATGGCACGTTACACCGAAGCCGTCTGCCGGCTGTGCCGGCGCGAGGGCGTTAAGCTCTACCTCAAGGGCGAGAAGTGCTACAGCGACAAGTGCCCGGTCGTCAAGCGGGCCACCCCGCCCGGGCAGCATGGCGTCAGCCGCCGGAAGCAGTCCGAGTACGCCCTGCAGCTGCGCGAGAAGCAGAAGGCCCGCCGGTTCTACGGCGTGCTGGAGCGGCAGTTCGAGCGCTACTTCGACCTGGCCGCCCGCAAGAAGGGCGTCACCGGCGAGGTGCTCCTGCAGATCCTGGAGCGCCGCCTGGACAACGTGGTCTACCGGATGGGCTTCGCCGCCAGCCGTGCGGAGGCCCGCCAGATCGTGAAGCATTCCCACATCGAGGTCAATGGCCGCAAGGTCAATATCCCCTCTTACCTGGTGCGCGAGGGCGACGTCGTCGCCGTGCGGGAGTCCTCCCGTGATCACAAGCGCCTGAAGGAGCTGGCTGCGGCTGCCACGCGCACGGTGCCTGCCTGGCTCTCCGTCGACGCCGAGGCGATGCGGGGCACGGTGCTCCGCCTGCCGAACCGCGACGAGATCGATGCCCCGGTGCAGGAGCACCTCATCGTCGAGCTCTACTCCCGGTAATGGCTCTGACGGCCGGGCCGGGTGCGTGAGGGGTATTCGACCCGGCCAGGGAGCTGGTCTGGTTTCCGGGGCGGTGGCGTAGGGCGCTCACACGTGAGACAGGGAATTGGGGGTATCTACCAGATGATCGGAATGGAAAAGCCCAAGATTGAGACCGTAGTGCTCGCCGAGGACAACAGCTACGGCAAGTTCGTGGTGGAGCCTCTGGAGCGCGGCTACGGCATCACCCTTGGCAACTCGCTGCGGCGGATCCTGCTCTCCTCGCTGCCGGGCGCCGCAGTTACCTCTGTGAAGATCGACGGCGTGCTGCATGAGTTCTCGACGATCCCCGGTGTGGTCGAGGACGTGACGGACATCATCCTCAACCTCAAGCAGCTGTCGCTGAAGGTACACAGCGACGAGCCGAAGATCCTCCGGCTCCACGCGGAGGGCGAGGGCGTCGTCACCGCCGGGGACATTCATACGGACGCCGATGTGGAGATCCTCAACCCGGACCTGCACATTGCCACGCTGGACAAGGGCGGCCGGCTCATCGCGGAGATCGCCGTCGGCAAGGGCCGGGGTTACGTTCCTGCCGATCAGAACAAGACCCCCGACATGCCGATTGGCGTGATCCCCGTCGACTCGATCTTCTCCCCGATTCGCCGGGTCAACTACACCATCGAGCACACCCGCGTCGGCAACCGGACCAACTTCGACAAGCTGACCCTGGAGGTCTGGACCAACGGGGCGATTCGCCCCGACGAGGCCTGCTCCTGGGCGGCCAAGATCCTCAAGGAGCATCTGGAGCTCTTCATCTCGCTGACCGACGACGCCGACGAGATCGAGGTCATGCAGGAGAAGGAGGACGACGATCGCAACAAGCTGATGGAGATGACCATCGAGGAGTTGGATCTGTCGGTCCGGTCCTACAACTGCCTGAAGCGCGCCGGCATCAACACGGTGGCGGAGCTCTGCGCCAAGTCAGACGACGAGATGATGAAGGTCCGCAACCTGGGCAAGAAGTCCTTGGAAGAGGTCAAGAGCAAGCTGGCCGCCATCGGCCTGAGCCTGCGGCAGTCCGACGACTAGCCCCGGCAGCGTGACCCATCTGCACAGGATAGGGGTGAACGAGAGAGATGGCTCATTATCAGAAGCTCGGGCGCGACAGCTCGGCTCGCAAGGCGCTGTTCCGGGCCCTGGTGACGGCCCTGTTTGACAAGGAGCGGATCGAGACGACCGAGGGGAAGGCGAAGGAGGTCCAGTCCATCGCCGAGGAGATGATCACCCTCGCCAAGCGCGGCGACCTGCATGCCCGTCGTCAGGCCCTCGCCTACATCTACGACGAGTCCGTGGTCACCAAGCTGTTCCAGAACATCGCCGCCCGGTATGCCGACCGCAACGGCGGGTATACCCGGGTGATCCGGACCGGCGTTCGGAAGGGCGACGCCGCTCCCATGGCGATTCTCGAACTGGTCTAAGCCAACTGGTGCGTAACGCCCGGGCGCTGCTGCGCCCGGGCGCAACAGCGCCCGGGCGTTTCCTGCGAGACGGGAGGGAGATGTGCCATGGCCGATCCATACATCGTCGCCGAGCGGGTCTCCTTCGCCTACGGGCGTGAGGATGCCGCCGAGGACAGGCCGGTGGCGCTCGCCCTGGACGGTGTGGACGCAGAGGTCTACCGGGGCGAGTTCCTGGCTGTGCTCGGCATGAACGGTTCCGGCAAGTCCACCCTGGCCCGGCACCTCAACGCCCTCCTGCTGCCCCGCTCAGGTCGGGTACTGGTGGACGGCCTCGACACGCGCGAGGAGCAGAACCTCTGGCCGATCCGCGACCGGGTGGGCATGGTCTTCCAGAACCCCGACAACCAGATCGTCGCCGCCGTCGTGGAGGAGGACGTGGCCTTCGGCCCCGAGAACCAGGGGCTGCCGCCGGCCGAGATCCGGGCCCGCGTGGCGGAGGCCCTGGAGTCGGTGGGCATGACCGCCCACCGGGAGCGCTCGCCGCACCTCCTCTCGGGCGGCCAGAAGCAGCGGGTGGCCATCGCCGGCGCCCTGGCGCTGCGCCCGGCCTGCCTGGTACTGGACGAGCCCACGGCCATGCTGGATCCCTCCGGCCGGGCCGAGGTGCTCGGGGTGGTGCGCCGCCTCAATCGCGAGCTGGGCATGGCCGTGGTCTGGATCACCCATTTCATGGAGGAGGCGGCGGTGGCGGACCGGGTGATGGTCATGGCCGGCGGCAAGGTCCAGCTGGTGGGCACCCCGCGCGCGGTCTTCAGCCAGGCCGACAGGCTCCGGGCCCTGCGGCTGGACGTGCCCCCCGCCGTGCAGGTGGCGGAGCGCCTTCGCGCGGACGGAATTCCGCTCCCGGGGGAGATACTGACGCTGGAAGAGTTGGTGGAGGCCTTATGCCAATTGTCTTCGAAGCAGTAAGCCACGTCTATCAGCCCGGGACGCCCTTCGAGTGGAAGGCGCTGGATGACGTGTCGCTCACGATTCCGGACGGGGAGTTCTGGGGTATCATCGGCCCGACGGGATCGGGGAAATCGACCCTGATTCAGCACATGAACGGCCTGCTCCGCCCCACCTCGGGCCGCGTGCTGGTGGACGGGATGGACCTGGCCGACCGGCGCACCGACCTGCGCAAGGTGCGCCAGCGCGTCGGCCTGGTCTTTCAGTACCCGGAGCACCAGCTCTTCGGCGAGACGATCTTCGAGGACGTCGCCTTCGGCCCCCGCAACATGAAGCTTGACGAAGCCGAGGTCGAGCGGCGGGTGATGCGGGCGCTGGAGCGGGTTGGGCTGCCGGCGGAGATGCGGGACCGTTCCCCCTTCGGCCTCTCGGGCGGTCAGGCCCGCCGAGTGGCCCTGGCGGGCGTCCTGGCAATGGAGCCGCGCGTGCTCATCCTCGACGAGCCCACGGCCGGGCTCGACCCCCAGGGGCGCGCCGAGATCCTCGACCTCGTCGGGACCTTCCCGGCGTTGGGCATGACGGTCATCCTCGTCTCCCACTCGATGGACGACGTGGCCGAGCGCGCCGACCGGGTCCTGGTGATGCACGGTGGCCGCGTGCACATGCTGGGCACGCCCCGGGAGCTGTTCTCCCGCAGGGCCGAGCTGGAGGCCATCGGGCTCGGCGTGCCCGCGGCCGTCGTCCTCGCCGATCACCTGAGGGCGCGCGGCTGGCAGCTGCCGCCGGACATCGTCACGCTCGACCAGGCGGTGTCCGCCATCAAGGCGGTACTGCATACCGCAGGGAAGGGGGCGGACCGGCGGTGAGCTTTCAGGGAGTGACCATCGGCCAGTACTTCCCCGGCACCTCGCTGCTGCACCGGCTCGACCCCCGGGTGAAGATCACCGGGGTGCTGATCCTCTCGGTGGCCATCTTCCTGCCGAAGGCATGGCCCGGATATCTGGCCGCCATCCTGTTCACCCTGTCCCTGATCGCCCTTGGGCGCGTGCCCATCCGGCTCATCCTGCGCGGGATGCGGCCCATCCTGATCTTTCTCCTGATCACCGCCGCGTTCAACCTGTTTCTCACGCCCGGGGAGCCGCTCTTTCGGCTGGGCCCGCTCACGGCCACGCGTGAGGGCCTGGTGCTCGTGGGCGTCACGACGACGCGGCTCCTGCTGCTGGTCACCGTGGCGTCGCTGCTGACGCTCACCACCTCGCCTATCCGGCTCACCGACGGCCTCGAGCGGATGCTCAGGCCCCTCAGGCCGATCGGCGTTCCGGCGCACGAACTGGCGCTGATGATGACCATCGCCCTGCGCTTCATCCCCACGCTGGCCGAGGAGGCCGACCGGATCATGCGGGCCCAGCAGGCCCGGGGAGCCAGCTTCGCCACGGGATCGCTCATGGCGCGGGTGCGCAGCCTCGTGCCCGTGCTCGTGCCGCTGTTCGTGGCCTCCTTCCGCCGGGCGGACGAGCTGGCCACGGCCATGGAGGCCAGGGGCTACCGCGGCGGGGAGGGGCGCACCCGCATGCAGGAGCTCGCCTTCGCCGCACGGGACGGCGTGGCGCTGGCGGTGCTCGTCGGGTTCCTGGCCCTGCTCCTGGGCCTCAGGCTCACCGGAAAAGGCTGAATGGTTAGCTGCGGCGAGGGAGGTGATGGCGGTGCGGTCGATCAAGCTGATCCTCGCGTACGACGGCACCGCCTACGCGGGCTTTCAGCGGCAGCCCAACGGCGTCACCGTCCAGCAGCGGCTGGAGGAGGCGCTGCGGGCCGTCACCGGCGAACCCGACCTGCGGATCGCCTCGGCGGCGGGGCGCACCGACGCGGGCGTGCACGCCCGGGGGCAGGTGGTCCACGTCCGCACGGGGGCCACCATCCCGGTGGACCGCTGGCCCGCCGCCCTGAACAGCCGCCTCCCCGAGGACATCGCCGTGGTCGGCGCGGAGGCCGTGCCGCCCGACTTCCACGCCCGGTACTGGGCGCGGGAGAAGCGGTACCGGTATACCTTCCACGTCTCGCCTTACCCTGCGCCGCTGATCCGGCACTTCGCTTACCACTGGCACAGGCCGCTGGACCTCGCGGCCATGCGGCGGGCGGCGGACCTCCTGGTGGGCCGGCACGACTTCGCCGCGTTCCGGGCTTCGGGGGGATCGGCCAAGACGTCGGTGCGCACCGTCACGCGGCTGTCGCTCACACCGCAGGGCACGCTCCTGTTCCTGGACGTGGCGGCGGACGGGTTCCTCTACAACATGGTGCGCATCATCGCCGGCACCCTGCTCGAGGTCGGGGCCGGGAGGCGCACCATCGCCCAGGTGGCGCAGGCGCTGAAGACGGGCGACCGGCGGCTGGCCGGCCGCACACTGCCGCCGCACGGCCTTTGCCTGGAAGAGGTCGTCTACGGCGACGGCCCCGCCCGGCCGGCGTGGTGGGCGGATGACGCCGACGCCGCGGACGACGCGGAGTAGGCGCCTTGACAGTGGTTGCGGCGCCAATGTATACTAATGGGCGTTGACCTCGCCGCCACTGGAGGCACGGGTTGAGACCAGGAGCGACCTGGACCTCACGCCTTTCCCGAGTAGGGCGTGTACGCCAGGCGTCGTCCGATCGCATAGATGCCCCTCACCGATCCATCTTCCGTAGGAGGGAATCCAGTGAGCACTACATTCATGGCCAATCCGCAGAATGTCGAGCGGAAGTGGTACGTGGTCGACGCCGAGGGCAAGACCCTCGGACGCCTGGCCAGCAAGGTCGCCGCTGTTCTGCGTGGCAAGCATAAGCCGACTTTCACCCCGCACGTTGACTGTGGCGACTTCGTCATCATCGTCAACGCGGACAAGGTTCAGGTCACCGGCAACAAGGCCTCCGACAAGGTCTACCTGCGCCACTCCGGCTACCCGGGCGGCCAGAAGGCCATCACCTTCGAGCGCATGATTGCGACCAGGCCCACCCGCGTCCTCGAGCTCGCCATCAAGGGCATGCTTCCCCACAACCGGCTTGGGCGGCAGATGTACCGCAAGCTGAAGGTGTACGCTGGTCCGGAGCACCCGCATGCGGCGCAGAAGCCGGAGCCGCTTGAGGTCTAATCGAAAGGAGGCGTGTTGATCGATGTCGACTCTGACGCAATACTGGGGCACCGGCCGTCGCAAGAACGCCATCGCCCGCGCCCGCCTCGTGCCGGGCACTGGCAACTTCGTGGTGAACGGCCGCACCCTCGCTGACTACTTCGGCCTTCAGACCCTCCAGATGCTGGTGGAGAGCCCGCTGGCGATCACCGGCACCGCTGGCAAGTACGACGTCTACCTGAACGTGATCGGCGGCGGCATCTCCGGCCAGGCCGGCGCGTGCCGTCACGCGATCTCCCGGGCCCTGCTCAAGGTCGACGGCTCGCTGCGTCCGGTCCTCAAGCAGGCCGGCTTCCTCACCCGCGATCCGCGCATGAAGGAGCGCCGCAAGTACGGCCTCAAGAAGGCCCGCAAGCGCCCGCAGTTCTCCAAGCGCTAAAGATGTACAGGCCCGTGGCGAAAACCCGCCACGGGCCTTCTTGCTGCCCGCTGCGGGTGAACGGTGGCCCGCCCGGGCGCGTCCCATGCGTGGGAGGTGGTGTGCGGTGGAGCGCATCGTCCGCAAGGTTGGGACCGCGTGGCGGGGCAGCCTGCTTTGGGGCGCGCTGGCCTTTCTCGCCCTGGCGGCCTGCGGGGGCCTGCACGCGTGGCTGTCGGGAGAGCCCGCGCCGCCCGTGATCGCGACCTGGTGCGAGTGGTTCGCCGCGCTGGCCCTCCTGCCCTATGTGTTCACCATGGGCGCATTCGGCCGCTGGGGGCAGGCGCGGGCCGTTGCGCCGGTCATCCACGGCTGGCGCGCGGCCCTGGTCGTCTTCGCCCTGGACCTGCTGCTGCGGGCGGCGCTGGGGCTGGGGCTGACGCCGTACTACACCGGCTGAGACGAGCCAGACAAGCATATCAGACAAGCCGGCGCATACGCATCCTGTCAGGGGTGAGGCATGTGCGCAGGCTTGGTTGGGGCCAGGCGCTGCTGGTGGGCCTGGTCCTTCTCGTTCTGGCAGCGGCCCTCCGCGCAGCGTGGGTGGGTCGTCAGGCCGCCCGGCCGGAGGCGCCTGAGGAGCCGCAGAGGCCGCCAGGGCCGCTGGCGGGAATGGTCATCGTGGTCGACCCCGGGCACGGCGGCTGGGACCCGGGTGCGGTGGTGGACGGGGTCAAGGAGAAGGAGCTGACGCTGCAGGTCGCCCTCCTGCTGAAGGAGATGCTGGAGGAGCGGGATGCAAAGGTGATCCTGACCCGGTCGGACGACAGCCACTTCTCCCGCACCGTGCGCGAGGATCTGAAGCAGCGCGTGGCCATGGCGGCGGAGCACCGGGCCGACATCTACCTCTCGCTGCACGCCAACAAGGACCGGTGCAACTGCTGGGGCGCCCAGACCTTCTACCAGAAGGGCGGGCGACCCGAGGGGAAGATCCTCGCCATGGCGATTCAGAACCGGCTGCGGGCGCTGACGGAGACCACCCGGTACGCCCTGCCCGGCGACTACTTCGTCCTGCGCACGTCGCAGATGCCCGCGACCATCGTCGAGATGGGCTTCCTCTCCAACCGGGCCGAGCGGGAGCGCCTGCAGCAGCCCGAGTACCAGAGAACGGTGGCCCGGGCGATCGCCGAGGGCGTGGAGGACTACCGGAAGCAGATTGCGGAGCAGCCGGGGGTTGTGCCCGAGAACCCGGCGGACCCGTCTCCCGGGCGATGAGCGGCGTTCGTCCTGCGGTCGTCGGCGGTGAACTCGGCGAAGGAATCGGGGCGTCGCTTCCCGAATCCCACTAGGAGTTGCAGCAGCCAGGGGAGGCGCCTACGTTGCTTCGGAACCTGAACTACGGTTGGATCGACGTGATCACGTCTGGAAGCATGTACGCCGGCAAGACGACCGAGCTGATCCGCCGGGTGAGGACGTACATTCTCGCCAAGCGCACCGCCGCTGTCTTCCAGCCCCGCATGGCGAAACGGTACACCGAGGACGAGGTGATCGTGTCGCACGACGGGCTGCGGTTCGAGGCGATTCACACCGACAGCCCGCTGGAGATCCTCTGGTACGCGGAGATCCACAAGCCCAACGTGATCGCCATCGACGAGGCGCAGTTCTACGACGAGATGCTGGTCTCGACCGTGCAGGAGCTGGCCAACCGGGGCCACTACGTGATCATCGCCGGGCTCTCCCAGACGTCGGAGGGCAAGCCCTTCGGCTGCATGCCGCAGCTGCTGGCCTTGGCCGACAGCATCACGTGCCTCTACGGCGTCTGCGTGGTCTGCGGCGAGCCGGCCACCAAGCCCTTCGCGCTCCAGGCCAAGACCGAGGACGTGATGGTGGGCGGCGGCGACCGGTACGAGGCCCGCTGCCGCAAGTGCTGGCTGGAGGGCCGGCGGCAGCGGGGCGAAGCCTGACGGATGTGGAACGGGGAGGCGATTGCCTCCCCGTCGCGCGTCCGCTACCTGAACGCCCTGACCGCTTCCGCCAGTACCTCAGCCCCGAGCGCGATCTCCTCGGTGGCGGTGAACTCGCCGGGGTTGTGGCTGAGCCCGTCCTTGCTGGGTACGAACAGCATCGCCGCCGGGGCGATCCTGGCCACGTACATGGCGTCGTGGCCCGCGCGGCTGACGGTCTTGAGATACGGTATGGACCTGCGCTCGCAGGCCCGGGAGAGCCGCTCGACCATCTGCGCATCCAGCGTGACGGGATCCTCCTCCGAGAGCGTCTCGATCTCGATGGGTACGCCCCGCCGCGCCGAGACCTCGTCCACCAGGGCGCGGAAGCCGCCGGTCAGCCGCTGGATGGCGGCCTTCTCGATGCCCCGGATGTCGATGCCGAGTTCGACCTCGCCGGGGATGACGTTGATCGAGACCGGCTTCAGGCTGAAGACCGTCGCCGTGGCCACCACGGCGTCGCCGATCTCCCTGGCGAGGCGCTCCAGCCCGAGCACGATCTCGGCGGAAGCCGCCAGGCCGTCCCTGCGGCGGCCCATCAGGGTGGAGCCCGAGTGCGACGCCGTGCCGTGGACGAAGACCTTGTAGCGGGACGGGGCCGCGATGTGGCTGACCACGCCGACGGGCTTGCCGGCGATCAGCAGCTCCGGCCCCTGTTCCACGTGCAACTCGTAGAAGCCGGCGATCGGGCCGAAATCCCGGGGGCCGCCGACGAGGTCGTAGCCCGCGTTCTGCCGGATGGCCTCGCCGAAGGTAACGCCGTCCCGGTCCCTGTAGCTCAGCAGTTCGTCCTCCGGGATGATGCCGGCCAGGCCCTTGGAGCCCATGGTGGCGCGCCCCCAGCGGGAGGACTCCTCCGCGGTGAAGTTGACCACGCCCACGGGGATGTCGGGCAGCCGGCCGTCCTCCTTGAGGGCCCGGATGACCTCCAGGGCCCCCACGACGCCGACCACGCCGTCGAAGCGGCCGCCGTCGGGGACGGAGTCCAGGTGCGAGCCCAGGAGCAGCGCGGGCCGGTCCCACTCGCCGAGCACGCCCGCCACGTTGCCGAACCGGTCGATGCGCACCTGCATGCCGATCTCCCGGCACAGCCCGATGAAGTGGGCCCGGGCCTGCCGGTCCTCCGGGGTCAGGGCGAGGCGGGTGACCGCCGTGGGGCCGGACTTGCCGAACTGGGCGAAGGCGTGCAGGTCGCGTTCGATGCGGGAAGCCTGAACAGGCATGGGGCACCTCCTGCGTACTGAGGATGTAGGAAAGCGGGGTTCTGCGGGCCGCTGAGGCCGCAGAACCCCGATCTTGCGATACCGCCCTGCGCTTACAGGCCCATCATCACAAAGGCGACGATGCTGGCCAGGATCATGCCGGGCGCGTTCCGCTTGGCCACCTCGATCGGGTTGACGCCGGCGATGCCGGACACGACGATGGCGGCGCCGGCCACCGGGCTCATCGAGCGGCCCAGGGAGCCGGCCAGCGAGGCCAGGGTGCCCAGCGGGGCCATCTCCATGCCGAAGGTGGCCGCGTGCGGCGTGACCGCCTCGTTGAAGGCGATGGTGGCGGCGTCGCCGGAGCCGGAGAGGATGGCGACCAGCATCGGACCCCACGTGCCGGCGGCGGCGACCGCCCCCTGAACGCCGGTGACGGCGTTGATCAGCATGTCGATCAGCCCGATCTGGCCGAGGCCGGCGGCGAAGACGCCGGCGGCGATGATGATGCCGATGACGTCGCCGTAGGCCTTGCCCATGCCGTCAAAGAACGACTTGGAGACCTCGGCGGGGGAGGTGCGGGTGACGACCAGGGCGAGGATGGTGCCGATGACCATACAGGCCGCAACCGTCAGGCCCCAGTCCTTCATGGCCGGCACGGTGGCGCCCAGGATGAGCAGGACCAGCGGGATCACGGGGACCATGGCGTAGAGGAAGTTCACCTTGAACTCGGCGCCGGAGCCCAGATCCTGGGGCTGGTAGCCCCGGTCCTCCTTGCGGATGAAGGCGTAGACGGCCAGCGCGATCGCGCCGATCAGGCCGGCCACCACGGTGGCGGCGGTGATGACGGCGATGGTCTCCACCACGGAGAGGCCGGACATGTCAGAGACCATGACGATGTGCGCGCTGCCCGGGCTCAGCACGGAGCCAAAGGTGCCGGCGAGAACCGCAGCGGCGGCGACGGCCGGGTGGATGCCGGCGGCCATCATGACCGGGATCAGGACGGCACCGACGGCGGCGCTGCAGCCGGCGGCGCTGGGGAGGGCGATGTTGATCAGGAAGGTGGCCATCGTGGAGGCTGGGATCAGGATCGCGCGGAGCTTGGTGACGCCCCCCGCGACCAGGTGCACCAGGTGCTGGTCGCACTTGGTCAGCTTCATGACGTAGGCAAAGCCCATGACGGAGCAGATAGCGGTGATGAGACCGGCGTTGGTCATCGACTTGGTGAACTGTTCGAAGGCGGCCATCGGCTTCAGTGAGATCGTCGCCATCAGGAGGCCTGCGGTGAAGAGGACGAGTCGGGTCTCATACCGTTTGATGATTGCATAGATGGTTGCGAGGACGATGAGGATTCCAATCCACGGAAGCATTCGGCAATCACGCTCCCTCTGGGGTATTTATGTCAACGGCGGGACTCGCCGGAGCCCCGCCGCTCACACTCGGGGAGGCCTATAGGGCGGCGTACTCCTGAATCAGTGCATAGACCACCGCGCCGATCTTCTCCAGCTCGGAGACGGGGATGCTCTCCTTCAGGCTGTGGGCGCCGCGGTAGCCGGTGCCGAGGTTGCACGCCTGAATGCCCTTCGTGTTGAAGAGGTTAGCGTCGCTGCCGCCGCCCGTGGCGCGCAGCTCCGGGTGCAGACCGACCCGGCGGATCGCCGCGAAGGCCCGCTCGAGCACCACATCGCCCGGCTTCAGGTTCACGGGGCCGTACGCGAACTGGATGTCCGCCTCGACCCGGGCGCCGAACTCGGCGGCGGTCTTCTCGAAGACCTCGGTCATGTGGGCGACCTGGGCCTCCATCTTCTCCATCACGAGGGACCGGGCGTCGCCCTTCATCTCGAAGGTCTCCATGACGATGTTGGTCGCGGCGCCGCCCTGGGCCAGGCCGATGTTCGCGGTGGTCTCCTCGTCGATGCGGCCCAGCTTCATGCGGGTGAGCGCATGGGCGGCGACGATGAGGGCGTTCACGCCCTTCTCGGGCTCCACGCCGCCGTGCGCGGCCTTGCCGATGATCCGGTAGGTCAGCTTGGTCTGCGCAGGCGCCTGGTTGACCACCGTGCCCACGGGGGTCGACGAGTCGATGATGAAGGCCTGCTTCGCGGTCAGCTTCGAGTAGTCGAGGTGCTTGGAGCCGTTCAGGCCGCCCTCCTCGGCGATGGTGAAGACCACCTCGATGTCGGGCCGGTCGATGCCCTGCTCCAGCGCACTCTGGATGCCCTCGAGGATCGCAGCCAGTCCGGCGCAGTCGTCGGCGGCCAGGATGGTGGTGCCGTCGCTGGTGATGATGCCGTCCTTGACCTGCGGCTTGATGCCGATGCCCGGGTTGACCCGGTCCATGTGGGCGCAGAGGAGCAGGGTCTCGGTGGACCTGGTGCCCTTGAGCCTGGCGATGATGTTGCCGGTCTCGCCGCCGATGAGCTCGCCGGCGTTGTCGCGCTCCACCGTGAAGCCCATCGCCTCCAGCCGGGACTGGAGCAGGTCCGCCATGCGCCCTTCCTGCTTGGTCTTGGAATCGGTGGTCACCAGGGTCAGGAACGTGTCAAGGATCCGGGCGTTGTTGATCAAGACTCGTCACCTCGAAGTCCTTCATGATCGCTCCGGAGGAGCGTGAACCCGTTCCGCGGGAAATAACGGCGGGGCATCCCCCTATAACATCGCCGCAACTCTACAACTGTCATTCTACCGGCAACGCGCGTAGACCCGATATAGAGCACAGTGGGCAACCGCTTATAGTGCGCAGTCACCAGCTTTCCCGTACTCATAGGAGGTTCTACCCCCTCGGGCGTGCGTATGATGCCCGTCGCCCGGAACCCTCGTGCGCGTGCGCGCGAGACGGCCCCGCCGCAGGGGCGGGGCCGCCCTGAGACCGGGCTTTTCCTTCACGCTACCGGCCGGCCAGCTTCAGCACGGTGCGGGTCATGACCTCCACGCCAATCGGGAGGGCATCCTCGTCGATGTCGAAGCGGGAGTCGTGGTGCGGCGCGGCGATCTTCGTGCCGATCATCATGTAGGTGGCCTTGCCGCCCCGGGACTGCACGCGCTCCATCATCCAGGCATAATCCTCGCTGCCCCCGAGGTCCCCGCTCGGCACGATGCGGGTGACCGACGGGGTCTCGGACGCAGCGTGGCCGACGACCTCAGCCAGCTCGGGATCGCTGGTGCCGCCGGCGGCGCTGCCCATCGGACGGATCTCCACCTTCACGTCCCACATCTCGGCGGCGGCCCGGATCACCCGCTCAGCGTTGGCCCGCATGTAGGCGTCGATCTCGGAGGTGGCGCCGCGGGTCTCCAACTTCAGGACGGCGTGGGCGGGGGTGACGTTGCGGCCGGAGCCGGCCTGCAGCACGCCGACGTTGATCCGGGAGGCGCCGGCGGAGTGGCGGGGGATAGCGTGCAGGTTGAGGGCGGCGCTGGCCGCCGCCAGGAGCGCATTCCGGCCCTGCTCGGGCGCGGCCCCGGCGTGTGAGGGGACGCCGGTGAAGATGGCGTCCAGCTTCGAGGTGGCCAGGAAGCCCGAGCCGCCGGTGATGATCATGCCCGTCTCCCGGGCGGCGAAGCCGATGTGCGCACCCAGCAGGTAGTCGACGTCGTCGACGACGCCGGCCTCGACCATGGCGCGGGCGCCGCGCACGCCCTCCTCGGCCGGCTGGAAGATCAGCTTGACCGTGCCCCTCAGCTGGTCCCGCAGTTCGGCCAGCAACTGGGCGACGCCCAGGCCGATGGAGACGTGGGCGTCGTGGCCGCAGGCGTGCATCGCGCCGGGGTTCCGGGAGGCGAAGCCCTCCTTGCAGGGGCGGTGGCTCTCGTCGGTGGTCTCGGTGATGTCCAGGGCGTCCATGTCGAAGCGCATGCCGATGGTGGGGCCCTCGCCGCAGCGGAGGATGCCCACGACCCCGGTGTAGCCGCCGGCCATCTTCCGGGCGATCTCCGGGTTCGCCCCCTGCGTGATGGCGCGCTCCAGGTGGCGGTCGAGCTCAGCCTGGGTCGGCAGCCCTGCCATGTGCTCGGGGCTCAGCACCTCCGGGCCGTAGTGCACCTCGTACCCCAGGGCCGTCAGCCGCTCGACGACGTGGGTGGCAGTCCGGAACTCGGTCCAGCCGCTCTCCGCGTGCTGGTGGAGATCGCGGCGCGTGGCGATCAGGTGAGGCTTCAGTTCGGCGACTCGAGCTGCAATGTCCAATGTCCTCGCCTCCTTGGACACATTATCCCGGTAACCGGATGCAGCGAACACCCCCCAACCGGCCTATCGGCATGGGCAATCGGTCCCAAATTGCCCGGCGGACCAGGCTCAACGGGCTACTGGCGCGGCTTGACGAACCGGAGCCCGTAGGAGTACGGCCCCACGTCGCATGGGCCGGCGTAGTCAAACCCGGCGGCCGTGAACTCAGCCACCACGTCCTCGGGGGCGACCCGCGCGCTGACCGGCGGCCCCACAGGTGTGGCCTCCGGCTTCCAGTCCACCAGCAGGCAGAGGCCGCCCGGCTCCAGGATGCGCTTCACCTCGCCGACGAACATGGACGCCGGGTCAACCTCGTGGTAGACGTTCGCGATCAGCGCCGCCGCGCACGCCCCGGTGGGCACCGGCCACTCGTCCTCCTCCTCGGCGAGCACGGGCAGGACGTTCTCGAGCCCGGCCGCCCGGGCGCGCCGGCTCAGCAGGGCGAGCATCTCCGGGCTGAGGTCGACGGCGTAGACGCGGCCCCCGGGCGGCACGCGGCGGGCGGCCTCCAGTGCAAACCAGCCGGGGCCGCAGCCGACGTCGGCCAGGGCGGTGCACCGCTCGAGGTTCAGGTGGCGCAGGACCTGCGCCGGGTCGTGCCAGGCGCGCCTGCCCTCGTCCAGCAGGCGCTCGGCGTGCGCGGGATCGAACTGGTGGGTCACGGCAGGTCAACTCCTTTGCCCGGTGGGGCCAGGCAGGATCGGTTACAGTTTGGACGAATAAGGGGGCAAAACAGCACGGGAGGAGATGGCATGTCCCTGACCCCAGGCCTCAGCGCCGAGGCGGCGGTGAAGGTGACCCCGGAGAACTGCGCCAGCGCCGTGGGCAGCGGCGCCGTCGACGTCTTCGCCACGCCGATGATGATCGCCCTGATGGAGCAGGCAGCCGCCCGCGCAGTGGCCCCGCACCTGGCGGAGGACGAGGTGACCGTGGGCACCAGGATCTCCGTGGAGCACGTGGCGGCGACGCCGCCGGGGATGACGGTGCGGGCCGTGGCCACGCTGGAGGCGGTGGAGGGCCGCAGACTGGTCTTCCGCGTGGAGGCCTTCGACGACCGGGAGCGCATCGGCGGCGGCACCCACGAGCGGTACATCGTGAACAGGGCCCGTTTTCTGGCCCGGGCCGGCGAAAAGGCGTTGTCTTGAACCCTTTAGCGTGCTAAACTTTCTCCCAAGCTCACGCATGGAGGTGTTCCAGCTTGGCCCGGCCCACCTATCGCATCGCCTGCCTCCCCGGTGACGGCATCGGCCCCGAGGTCACCCGGGGGGCGGTCACGGTGCTGGAGGCAGCCGCCGCTGCCTACGGCTTTGCGCTCGAGTTCTCCGCCCACCCGGTGGGCGGCGCCGCGTACGACGCTGCGGGAACCCCGTTCCCCGACGAGACCCGGGAAGCCTGCGACGCCGCAGACGCCATCCTCTTCGGAGCGGTGGGCGGTCCGCAGTACGACGGGCTCCCGTGGGAGCACCGCCCTGAGGCCGCGCTGCTGGCGATCCGCAAGCGCTACGACCTCTACGCCAACCTGCGGCCCATCCTGCTCTACCCGCCGCTGCGGGACGCCTCGCCCCTCAAGAACGAGATCATCGGCGGCGGGGTCGACTTCATCATCGTGCGGGAGCTGGTGGGGGGCATCTACTTCGGCGAGCCCCGGGGCATCACCACGCTGGAGGACGGCACCCGCCGGGGCGTGAACACCGAGGTGTACACAGACGCCGAGATCGCCCGCATCGCCCGCATGGGCTTCACCATCGCCCGCGGGCGCCGGCGGAAGGTCACCTCCGTCGACAAGGCCAACGTGATGGAGGCCGGACGGCTCTGGCGGACGGTGGTCGACGAGGTCGCGCGGGAGTTCCCGGACGTCGAGGTGGAGCACCTTCTGGCCGACAACGCCGCGATGCAGATTCTGCGCCGGCCCGGCGACTTCGACGTGATGCTGGCCTCCAACCTCTTCGGCGACTTCCTTTCGGACGAGGCGGCCATGCTGACCGGCTCCATCGGCCTCCTGCCCTCGGCCTCGCTCGGGGCCGCGCAGAACCGGCTGGGCCTGCCCAAGGGCTTCTACGAGCCGATCCACGGCTCCGCCCCCGACATCGCCGGCCGGGACCTGGCCAACCCGCTGGCCGCGATCCTCTGCGGCGCCATGCTGCTGCGCCACTCCCTGGGACAGGAGGAGGCCGCCTTGGCCGTGGAGCGGGCGGTTGTCCGGGTGCTGGAGGAGGGCTTCCGGACCGGCGACATCAAGGTGCCGGGCACCGCCGTGCTGGGCACCGCGGCCATGGCCGCCGAGGTCGCCCGGCGGATCGGGTAAAGCGCGACAGGGCCCGCCTCTGGGGCGGGCCCTGCTCGCGGGAAGCGCTACTCCTCGGCCTTCCCGTCCTCGCTCTTCTCCTTGCCCTTGATGGAGCCGATCTTCTCCACGAGCCCCGGAATCGCCTCGACGATCCTGTCGATGGCGCCGCCCTTGCCCAGGGGCAGGACCGAGACGTCGCCGTCCCGCACGACGATCACCGCACGGGCGGACAGGCGTGCGCCTGCCCCGCCGCCGCTGCCGGAGCCCCCCTGCTTCTCGTCCCGGCCCTCACCGCCCCCGGCGCCGAAGCCGAACATCAGGTCCACGACCGGGATCAGCGTGACGGAACCCATGGTGATGGGCTCTCCCACGACCGTCTTGGTGCTCAGGTGCTTCTCCAGGGCCGCGATCACCGAATCCATGATCTCCACAGCCATGTCATGATCCTCCTTGTAGTAGGATTTGCCGCAGGGGCCGGAGGCGAACCTGGCCCACCAGGTAGTTCCAGATCTCCCGCCTGCGCAGTACCCGCCAGGCGACGGCGAGCACCCGGAAAACATACAGCCGTCCGGACAGCTCCGCCCAGCCGATCACACATGCGCGCAGGAAGTCCGGGCGGAGGCGCAGCGACTGCCCGAGGCCGGCCCCCCAGCGCAGGGCCTCGCACAGGCCGGTGAGGGAGGGGTCACTGAAGCCGTAGGTCAGCTCGCCGGCCAGCCTGACCCCCAGCGAGCGCCAGAGCCTACGGGGCACCCGGGCCAGCTCCTCGGCGAGGGCGAGCAGCACGGACGGATCCGGACGGCGCCTGCGCCTGGGCTCTCTGCGGGGCTTCTCCCGCCGTTCCCGGGCGGAGGGGATCCGACTGCCTTCCGCGCGCCGGCCGCCGCCCAGTCGGAACCCCAGCAGCCGGACGTCCGTCCAGGCCAGATCCCCGTTGCGCCAGGTGAACCCGCCGGAGAGGGCCAGCAGGCCCCAGCGCAGGCGGAAGCGTCCTTCTGCACGGCCGGCGAGGGCGTCCTCCCATCCTTCCGCCGCCAGGTCCGGCTCTACCCGCAGGCGGAGGTCGAAGGGTACGAGCAGGAGCAGGAGGACGAGCAGGGCGACGAGCCCCAGCAGTACCAGCAGGGCCCAGAGCGTGGCCATGGCCAGCGTTTCGAGGAAGGTCAGCAGTCTAGCCGCCTCCCTTCCGCCGCCGCAGCAGCGCCCGCAGCGTGCGCCCTCCGGCCCGCAGCAGCCCCTCCACCCCGGCCTGGCCCAGGCTGCCCAGCGTCCGCGCCGGGCGCGTGACGGCCGGGTTGGCGGTCAGCCAGAGCGTTGACAGGTCCCACGACCTGGCACCCGCGGCACGGGTGGGCTGGTGGCGCCGGTACTCCGCCAGCAACTGCTCCGCGAGGGCGTCCGGGTCGGTGGTGGGCGCGGGGGCCAGCCGATCGAGCCGGCTCAGGTCCCAGTACAGGCTCTTGTAGGTGCCGGCCCTGCGGCGGCACGCCGCGCACGACTCCAGGTGAGCCTCCACCAGCGCTGCCTCGGCGGGATGAAGGGCCCCGTCGACGTAAAGTTGCACGAGTTCGTCATCGCAGCGCATCATCGGGATCACTCCTCCCGGGTGGCCAGTCGGTCTCGCAGGAGGCGCCTGGCCCGGAACAGGTAGGTCTTGACGGTTCCGACGGGCAACTCGGTCAGCCTGGCGATCTCCTCGTAGGAGAGGTCCTCCTGGTGGCGCAGCGTCACCACGATCCGCCAGAGGGGCGGCAGTTCGGCCAGCGCACGGGTCAGGTCCAGCAGCGTCCAGGCCGGCTCATCCGCCGCCCCGGCCGGCAGGGCGGACTCGGGCAGCTGTTCCAGCGACAGGTGCTCCTTGCGGCTCTTCAGCAGGTTCAGCGCGAGGTTCGTCGTCACCCGCCGGAGCCACGGCCAGAGCGGCCGCGCTGTGTCCAGCGAATCGATGGCCCGGACGGTGCGCAGGAAGACCTCCTGGGTAAGATCCTGTGCGTCTTCCCGGTTCTGGACGTAGGTGTACGCGGTCCGGAAGACCCTCTCCTGATAGGCTGCGACCAGGCGAGCGAATCCCGCCGAATGGCCCTGCTGGCAGAGTTCGATGATCGTCGAGTCCCGGTCCATCGGCGAGCCCCCCATCTGGTGCTCTACTCTGTACTACAAGGCAGCCCCGGGGAAAGTTTCAGGATGACGCCGTTGCTGTGGTCCCTTTCACCGGAAGAGACGCGAACCCGCTGGGCGGATGCTCCACCCAGCGGGCATGGGTTGGCATACTACCTTGTGCGGCCCACGATCCAGTGGCCGAAGGGCAGGGCGGCGATGGCCCGGCTGAGCCAGTACGACCCCGTCAGCACGGCGGCGCTCACCAGCAGCAGGTACGGGGCCGGGCTCAGGCTCAGCGGCCGGAGGAGGCGGAGGAGGACCTCCAGCACGAGCGGGTGGACCAGGAAGATGCCGAAGGAGTGGTTGCCCAGCGCCAGCAGCAGCCTGCTCACGGGGTTATCCTGCTCCGTGACCCACCCGCCGAAGCCCAGCAGGGCGAAGGAAGCGACCAGGGAGTAGAGGTAGGCGGTGGGCCGGAAGCCCGAGGCGGCAAAGCCCACGCTCGCACCGTTCGCCATCAGGCCCATGTACTCCACCATCATCCAGGCCAGGAGGGCGGCGGCCAACCCGGTGAGGGGCCAGAGCAGCCGGCGGCAGGCCGTCAGCACCCGGCGCAGGTTGGCTGCGGTCCACACCCCGACGGCGAAGTAGCCGATCCACCAGGGGAAGAGCCGGTCGCGGAACCGGAGCAGGCCGACCAGCCAGGGGTTCGTGACCTGGTTGGTGAAGAGGCCGTAGAAGGTGTCCCACATCAGCACGCCCTGCAGGAGCAGGGCGCCGGCGACGATCCAGCCGAGCGCTCGGCTCCGGCCGAGGCCCCGGACCAGCGGGAAGAGCAGGTAGAACTGAAACACGAGGACGATGTAGTAGAGCTGGTACATGGCCGTTCCCTGGAAGGTGGCCAGCACGAAGGTGGCCGGCAGCTGCGCCCAGCTCCCCTCGATCGGCGCCCGGAACAGCAGGTAGAGCGCCGTCCAGACCAGGTAGGGAACGCCGATGGCCTGGAACCGCCGGTACAGGTACCTGCGGGTGTCGAACGCCGCCTGGGCGCCGCCATCGGCCCGCTGCGGCCCGTACGTGTGAAACAGCACGACGCCTGTGATCAGGACGAAGGCCGGAATGGAGAACCGGCTCCACTGGTTGATCAGGCTGGTGGCCAGGAAGGACGGAGCGTCGACGGGCAGGGCCGCCATGGGAGCGGCGGTGACGTGTATGAGGACTACCGCGATTGCGGATACCGCTCGGAGTACGTCCAGTTCGTGCACTCGACCGGGCATCGTGTTCCCCCTCGGGCTGTGCTAGCGGGCAGTATTCGCCAGACGGGGCCCGTCTTCCTGTGGGGCGCCTGCGGAACCCGGTCACGGCCCCAGGCCTCGACCAGGTTCTGGACGAATGGGTGCGCGGTGCGGTAGACTCTCTCCTGATAGGCCGCGACCCGCACGACCGCCGAGTCCCGGTCCATCGTGAAAGACGCCTGAAGGAGTCGAAGCGAATGCTCATTCTGCTGTACCTCGCGGCGATCGTGGCCGCCAACCTCTCGGTGGCCTACTTTGGCCCTTACGTCAGCATCATCAACTCGTTCCTCTTCATCGGCCTGGACATCACCACCCGGGACGCGCTGCACGAGCGGTGGGAGGGCAAGCACCTCTGGGCCAAGATGGCCCTGCTGATCCTGGCCGGCTCCGTGCTTTCCTGGGTGCTCAACCGCGACGCCGGCCGGATCGCCCTGGCCTCGTTCGTCGCCTTCGCCGCCGCCGGCGCCGCCGATACCGTCGTGTACCACCTGATGCGCCACCAGCCCAAGCTGCGGCGCGTGAACGGATCCAACACGGTGTCGGCCGCGGTGGATTCCGTGGTCTTCCCCACGCTGGCCTTCGGCATGCTCATGCCCACCATCGTGGCAGGCCAGTTCCTGGCCAAGGTGGCCGGCGGCTACATCTGGGCCTTGCTGCTGAATCGGCTGTTCTGGCGCCAGGAGCAGGTGCCGCAGCGCTGACGGCCCGCGGCACGGCGGACCATCCCGGTCTACATTGGACGCCCTAGATCCCGGGTGAACGCCCTAGGTAGAAAACCCTATTCCCCCCTCGACATCCAGAGAATCTTCTGGTATATTCGAAAGACAAACTACCGCTCTGAGTGGGAGAGGTGTGGGGGATGCGCTACCTGAGCGGCTGGATGTACGGGGTGGGGGCCCTGTATTTGCTCATGGCGTTCCTGTTCAACCCGTTGCTCGTCTCGTGGGTGCTGCCGCGCGTCGGGCTCGCGCTGGATGCCGACGGCCAGCTGGCGGACGGCGTCTTCTTCATCGGGGCGATCGTCGCGGTGCTGGGCGTCTTCCTCCTGCGCGGGGCGCGCCAGCCGCACCTGAACCGCGAGTTGGTCAAGCTCGCGATCTGGGTGGAGCTGATCGCCGGGCTGGTGCTGAACGTCTACCTGGCCGTCCGCGGGTACGGCCACCCCCTGGCGCTGGTCGCCTTCGGCCTCCTGCACGGCGCCATCGCGCTGGTGGGGCGCCACGCCCTCATCACCTGCAGGCGGCACCTGACGGCGGTGAAGCCGCTGAAGCGCGCGAGCTGACAAAGCGTACCATGTGGAGAGGAATCCCCGGAGGCGGTGGCGCCTCCGGGGTTCTGCATGACCGGACCTGTCCGTGCCCGCCTGAAACGCAGCGGCCGCCTCGCCCCGTCTCAGGGGTGGGAGGCGAGCGCGCCATGATGACGCCCGCCTGGGCGCCGCCTCTCTCGCCCGTCAGCTGGCGCGCACGCCGGCTCGACGCCCGCGGCCGAACAGACCAGGGCCAGGATTGAGAAACTATTCGAGGAGACCCTTGGCGGCAACACGGTGGTGGTGTTGGCCAGCGCGCTCTACTTCAGGGGTGCATGGAGCGAGGCCTTCGACCCGAAGCTGACCCGGGGCGGCACCTTCACCACCGCCGCCGGAGCCCGGCGCACGCTCCTCTTCATGGAGCGGGACGGCGAGGGGGAGAAGTTGACCAACCGGCCGTTCCTGGTGGCGATCCGTGACGATGAGACCGGCGCCCTGCTCTTCCTGAGCGCGGTGAGGGACCCCGGCCGGAGCGGCCGGTGACGTGCGGACGAGCGCACGGTACAGGAGGTGCGAAGATGATTATCCCGACGATCCTGCGGGCACCGACAGCGCTTCTGTTCCTGGGACTCTTCCTGGCGGCGTGCGGCAGCACGCTGCCCGGCCCCGGCAACGCGGGGCTGGCGGCTCCCCCGCCCCGCCCCGAATCGGTGAACCCGGAGCTGGCCAGGGCCGCCGACCGCTTCGGCGTCCGCCTGCTGCGGGCGGTGTACGCACAGCGGCCCGGGGAGAACCTCTTCCTGTCGCCCGCCAGCGCGCAGGTGATCCTCACCCTTGCCGCCAACGGCGCCCGGGGCGAGACGCAGCAGGAGATGCTCAGCGCCCTCGGCTACGGCGACATGGCCCTGGAGGCCGTCAACCAGGGCATGCGCGACCTGCGCGGCATCATGGCCCACCCCGGCGAGAAGGTCGAGCTGACCACGGCCAACGCCGTCTGGCATCAGAGGGGCATCACGGTGGCCCCCGACTTCCTGAGCGTGGCCACGCAGCAGTACGGGGCGCAGGTGAGCGAGACCACCTTCGGCCAGCCCGCAGCGGCCGAGGCCATCAACCGCTGGGTCTCCGATCAGACCCGCGGCCGGATCCCGCAGCTGGTGGACCGGACGCGCGAGGACGACCGGATGTGGCTCGTAAACGCGCTCTACTTCAAGGGGACGTGGCAGCAGCCGTTCGATCCTGCCCTGACCAGCGAGCGCCCCTTCCACCTGCCCGGAGGTGCCACCAGGGAGATCCCCTTCATGCACCAGACGAACGGCTTCGGCTACCTGAGCGAGGAGGGGCTCACCGGGGTTCGCCTGCCCTACGGCCAGGGCGACCTGGCGCTCTACCTGTTCATGCCTGACGAGTGGGAGGGCTTTGTGGAGGGGCTCACCCCCGAGCGGTACGCGGACTGGATCGCCGCGATGGGCCACCGGCGCATCCAACTCGCCGTGCCTAAGGTGAAACTGACCGACCGGGCCGAGCTGGTGGAGCCCCTGATGGCCATGGGCATGCAGCGGGCCTTCGTGCCCGGGCAGGCCGACCTGACCGGCCTGTTCACCGACAGCCCGGCGCTTTACATCAGCCGGGTGATCCAGAAGACCTTCCTGGAGATCAACGAGGAGGGGACGGAGGCGGCGGCTGCAACCGGGGTCGGCGTCACCCTCACCAGCGCGCCCGTCGACCCGCCTCCGGTGGTCGTGCTGGACCGGCCGTTCCTGCTGGCCATCCGTGACGACCGCACAGGCATCACCCTCTTCCTGGGCGCGATCGTCGATCCGGCGTAGGGGGTGCGCGGCATGCGGATACCGGACCGGAGACGTGCTGTGTTGGCCCCGCTCGCCGCAGCCCTGCTGGCGGCGCTGCTCCTGAGCGGCTGCGGGGTGGCCGGGCTGGCGGCGCATCCGCCCCGCCCCGCCTCGGTGGATCCCGCGCTGGCGCAGGCCGCTGACCGCTTCGGCGTCAGCCTGCTGCAGGCGGTCGCCGCGGCGCGGCCGGGCGAGAACCTGTTCCTCTCGCCCCTCAGCGCCCAGGTGATCCTGGGCCTCACCGCCAACGGCGCCAGGGGCGCGACGCAGGCGGAGATGCTCGAGGCGCTGGGCTACGGCGGCATGGACCTGGCCGCGGTCAACGCCGCCAACCAGGACCTGCGGGGGCTGCTGGCCGATCCCGACCCCCGGGTGGCGATCTCCACGGCCAACGCCATCTGGTACCAGAGCGGTTTCGCCGTGGAGCCGTCCTTCCGCCGGGTGGCCGAGGGCGAGTACGGGGCTGAGGTGCAGGCGACCCGCTTTGGCACGCCGGAGGCCGCCGCCGCCATCAACCGATGGGTGTCCCGCCGTACCCGCGGGCGCATTGCCCAGCTGGTCCAGGAGACCCACGCCGATCTGCGCATGGTGCTGGTGAACGCCCTCTACTTCAAGGGCGAGTGGGAGAAGCAGTTCAATCCCGGCCGCACGGAGCCCCGGCCCTTCCACCGGCTGGACGGGACCGAGGCAGAGGTTCCGTTCATGCACCAGACGGAGACCTTCGGCTACCTGGCGGAGGAGGGGCTCGTGGGCGTGCGCCTGCCCTACGGCGGGGGCGACCTCGCACTGTACGTCTTCATGCCGGACGAATGGGAGGGCTTCGTCGAAGGGCTCACCCCCGAGCGGTATCAGGGCTGGGTTGCCGCCATGGCGGAGGAGCGGGTCCGGCTGGCCTTCCCGAAGGTTCGGCTGACCGACCGGCACGAGCTCAACGACGCGCTGATGGCGCTGGGCATGGAGCGGGCCTTCGACCCCCAGCGGGCCGACTTCAGCGGGCTGTTCGAGGCCAGCGAGCCCCTGTACATCGACTGGGTCATTCAGAACACCTTCCTGGAGATCAACGAGGAGGGCACCGAGGCGGCCGCCGCAACCGCGGTGAGCACGAGGTCCGGCAGCGCGCCGCCCCGGGCGCTGCCCGAGGTGGTGCTGGACCGGCCCTTCCTGCTGGCGATCCGCGACGACCGCACCGGCGTCACGCTGTTCCTGGGGGCCATCGTCGACCCGGCCGGAGCAGAGCGCCGCGGTTGACGGCTATAGCACGGTCCAGCCGCCGTCAGCCACGAGCGTGGCGCCGGTGACGAAGCTGGAAGCGTCCGAGGCCAGGAAGAGCGCCACCTCTGCGATCTCGCTCGGCGCCGCGACCCTGGGGTTCAGCTCGTTGATCTTCATCAACCGCTGGAGTCCCTCCTCGTGGGGAGGTCCGCCCAGGCTGATGCCCGTGCCGACTGCGCCCGGGCAGAGCACGTTGCAGCGGATGCCCTTGCTGCCGTAGAACTGGGCGATGGACTTCGAGAGGCCGATCAGCCCGTGCTTCGAGGCGGTGTAGGCCGCGCCGCCCCGCCCACCGGTGACGCCGGCCACGGAAGAGACGTTGACGATGACCCCGCTGCCCTGCTTCACCATCGTGCCGAGGGCGCGCCGGCAGGCATAGAACGGGCCGTCGAGGTTGATGGTCAGCACCCTGCGCCACAGTTCGGTCTCCATTTCGCCCGCCGGCATGATGCGGTCCACCACACCGGCGTTGTTGACGAGCACGTCCAGCCGGCCGTAGGTCTCCACGGCGGCGTCCACCATGCGGTTCACCTCGTCCTCACGGGCGACGTCGGCTACGATGCCCGCGGCCGTCCCGCCGGCCGCCGTGATCTGCTGCACCACCTGGGATACCTTCTCACCGGCGATGTCCGATACCACGACCCGAGCCCCCTCCGCCGCAAAGCGCAGGGCGATCTCCCGGCCAATCCCTGCACCCGCTCCCGTAATCAACGCCACCTTGCCCACCAACCGCATTCTGGCATGCCTCCCTTGAGATTGTGGTTACTCGGGCTACAAGAGCCTGGCACGAGTGGGCAGCATGCGTCGCCTGCCCGTTCGCAGGGACGTATGCACCAGCACCTGGCTAGTATCTGGAGACAGGACCTGTGGATATGAGAAAGCGCTCCCCTTGACCGCAGTGCGGTCGCGGGGAGCGCCGTTTTCCGTTCCGTGTCACTCGCCGACCTTCTGGGCCTCCTCCAGCACAGCCGCCGGGATGTCGAGGCCGAGGATCTCCGCGGTCTTCGTGTTGACCATCAGGGTGAGGTCCTCGTTGTACCGCACGGGCAGGTCGCCCGGGTTCCTGCCCTCCAGCACGTCGACGATGATCTCGGCCGTCAGCTTGCCGTGCAGGTAGTAGTTCAGCCCGAGGGTCGCCAGGGCGCCCTGCTCGACGTAGCTCTCCACCGAGGAGATCGCCGGGATCTTCCGGGAGTTCGCGATCTCGATGACCGAGGCGACGCCCTGGGCGAGGGTGTTGTCGGTGATGAGGTAGAGCCCGTCAACCCGGCCCACCAGCGACTGGGCCGCCTGCTGCACCTCAGCGGCGTTGGCCACCATGGCCTCGACGACGCTTAGCCCCAGCTCGCCGGCAGCCGCCCGGATGTCGTTCATCAGGGCCACGGAGTTGGCCTCGCCGGCGTTGTAGATGACGCCGAGGTTTGCGACGTCGATCCCCAGCCGCTGGAAGAGCTCCATCTGCACCTTGACCGGCACCAGGTCAGACGCCCCGGTCACGTGGCCGCCGGGCTTCTGCAGATCGGCCACCAGGCCGGCCCCCACCGGGTCCGTGATGGCGCTGAAGATCACGGGGATCGGGTTGCTCTTCGTCGCCTGGACCGCCGCCTGCGCGCTGGGCGTGGCGATGGCGATGATCAGGTCTTTCTTGTCGGCCACGAACTTCTCCGCGATCTGCTGCGCGATCGTGGGCTCGCCCTGGGCCGACTGGAACTCGATCTTGATCTGCTGGCCGTCCACGTACCCGGCCTCAGCCAGCCCGTCGATGATGCCCTGCCGGGTTGCGTCCAGCGCCGGGTGCTCCACGATCTGGGTGAGGCCGATCTGGATCGGCCCCGCCGTGTTCTGCTGGCCCGAACCGGTCTGCTGGCTGCCCTGGGTGCTGTTCGAAGCCGACCCGGAGCTGCTGCCGGAACCCTGGGGCTGCGATGAGCCCCCGCCACACCCGGCCAGCACGAGCATGGCGGTGAGAAGCACTGCAAGCACTCGACGCACGGCGGATCGCCCTCCTCTGTCGCTCTGAAACTCTCTCTATATGGGAACCCCCGCGAAGGGAGAACCGCCTAGTCGGCCAGCACGGCCCGGTCGTAGTTGAACCCCTCGCCCCGCACCCGCTCGAAGGCGCTGCGCAGGCCGTCGATGGTGAGGCTCTGCTTCTCGGCGCCGCCGACGGTGAACAGGATGCGCCCCTCGTGCATCATGATCAGCCGGTCACCCAGCCGGATGGCCTGCTCCAGGTTGTGGGTGATCATCAGGGTCGTCAGCCGGTGCTGCCGTACCCAGCGGTTGGTCAGGTCGGCGATGAGCGATGCGGCGCGCGGGTCCAGGGCGGCGGTGTGCTCGTCCAGAAGCAGGATGTCCGGGCGCTGCAGGGTGGCCATCAGGAGGCTCAGGGCCTGCCGCTGGCCACCCGAGAGCAGGCCGACCCGGTCGTCCAGCCGCTTCTCCAGGCCGAGCCCCAGGTGGGCCAGCTCCTCCGCGAACTGCCGGCGCCTCCCCGCGTTCAGCGCCCACCGGAGCCCCCGGCTGCGCCCCCGGGCGAGGGCCAGGGCGAGGTTCTCCGCCACGGTCAGGCTCGGGGCGGTGCCCGCCAGGGGGTTCTGCAGCACCCGGCCGATGCGCCGGGCCCGCTCCACCTCCGACTGCCGGGTGACGTCGACGCCCTCCAGCAGGATCCTCCCCCGGTCGGGCGTGATGACCCCGGCGATGGAGTTGAGCAGGGTCGACTTGCCGGCGCCGTTGGACCCGACCACCGTGACGAACTCGCCGGGCGCCAGGTGCAGGTCGATGCCCCGCAGCGCCTTCACCTCGTTGACCGTCCCGGGGAAGAACGTCTTCTGCAGCCCCTCGATGGAGAGTCCGGTCACCGGGCCTCCCCCCCTTCCGCAAGGCGCACCGTCTTCTTGATCTGCGGCACGGAGAGTGCGAGGACCACCAGCGCAGCCGTGACCAGCTTCAGGTCGCTGGCCTGGAAGCCGGCCCTGAGCGCCAGGGCGAAGAGCGCACGGTATATGATGGAGCCCAGCAGGGCCGAGACGGTGGCCCGCGCCACGGTGGGGGTGCCGAAGAGCGTCTCGCCGATGATCAGGGCCGCCAGCGCCGCCACGATGGTGCCGATGCCCATCTGGGCGTCCGCAAACCCGCTGTACTGCGCCACCAGGGCGCCGCCCAGCCCCACGATGCCGTTGGAGAGCGTGAAGGCCAGCAGCCGCATCGAGTCGCTGCTCACGCCCAGCATGCGCACCATGGCGTCGTTGTCGCCCGTGGCCCGCAGGGCCAGGCCCAGCTCGGTGCGGAAGAACAGGTTGAGGACCAGTACCAGCAGCCCCGCGATGACGGCGAAGAGGGCCAGCTGGGCCCAATCGTCGTCCGGCACCAGCGTCCTGAGGTTGAAGAGGGCGATGTTGGAGCGCCCCATGATGCGCAGGTTGATCGAATAGAGGCCTGTCATGGTGATGATGCTGGCCAGGAGCGGCTGCACCTTCAGCCTGGTGTGGATGAGCCCGGTGATGGCGCCGCCGGCGGCGCCGGTCAGGAACCCGGCCAGGGTGGCGGGAAGCGGGTGGACCCCGAGCGTGAGCAGGCGTGCGGCGGTGGCCGCGCCGGTGGTCAGGGTTCCGTCAACCGTCAGGTCGGGCACGTTGACCACCCTGAACGTCATCCAGACGCCCAGGGCGACCAGCCCCCAGACCAGACCCTGTTGACAGACGGGCAGCAGGAAGTACAGGACGAAATCCATGAAGACGCCTCCATTTCGGAAACGGTCTGGCGATGGCGAAAACGAGAAGGGCGCCCGAGGGTGCGGGCGGCCCAGAGCTGGTGTTCCGGCGCGGTGGCGATGCTCCCCGTGACGTGCCCGGGAGGGATGACGCTGTAAGATTCACAGACTTGGGCACTATGATACTTTACCAAGGTGAAGCGTGTCAATAGGAAAAGGACGAATCATGCCGCAGAAACAACAGGATGGGGGCAGACTGGCTGCCCCCACAGTATAGCAGCCCGGGTGGGCGAAACCTGTCGAAACCTGGCGGCGCCGCTGCATCAGGCCTCGACCGGCGCCGAGAGGGCGATGAGGTAGCGGTCGCCCTCGGGCGAGCGCCGCTCCAGTGCGACCACGTAGCGGCGTCCCGGCTGGAGGCCGCGCACCACGGTGCCGTCGCCGGGAAAGGAGAGGTCTGCTGCGTGCACCTGACCGCCCACGGTGTCGAACACCCGCAGGCAGGGCTGCGTGGCCCGGAACCGCCTCTCCCCCAGCATGGTCCGCAGCCGCTCCTCGCCCCTGCCGCACAGTTCCCAGCGCACACGCAGGACCCCCGGGCCGTCGTCGGCGGCCTCGACGACGTCCGGCTGCTCCGGTTCCGGCGCCTGTTCCCAGTCGTCCGCCGCGTCCGCCTCGAAGGCCTGGTCGAGGGTGCCCGGATCAGGCGGCGGCGCGGCCGGAGGCTCGAGGGCCGGCTCGGCGGCCGGACCGGGCGCCACCTCCTCGGCCAGCTCCATGTCCGGGCCGCCGGCCAGCATCGGGCCCTGCGGGCGCCGGCCTGACGCGTGCCGGCGCCGGGCCCGGGCCTCCGCCGCCATGAACAGCAGGCCGGTGGCAATCAGGGCCAGCGCCAGCAAGAGCGGGAATCCCATGTCGTCGTCCTCCCCGGTCACATGCGTCCTAAGCGTGATTCTCTGACCGGAGAGGAGAGTTTATACACGCGCGCCTCCGCGCCTGCGCCCGCCCCCGTCTAGAAGCGGAAGTAGATGAAGGCGGCCTGCCTCGGCGCGGAGACGATGGCGATCAGCACCACCACCGCGGTGTAGGCCAGGGCCCGCACCGGGCTGGGCACCATTCGGGTCCAGAGGTCGTAGATCTCGGCCTGCCGGTGCCGGAACCAGAACTCGGCCACGTGAAGCAGCGCCAGGAAGACGATCAGGCCGAGGTAGAGGGCATTGATCCGGGTGAAGTGCAGGTCGGCCAGCGTCAGCATCTGGCGCACCATGTGCAGGGCGATCCGCGCCCCCTCGGCCCGGAAGAACACCCAGCCCACCGTCGTCGCCTGGAACATCAGGAAGACCGAGGCCCAGCGCACTGCCCGGTCGGGCAGGGGCCAGCGGAATCGGGTGAGGACGAAGCGCCGCCAGAGGCGATGGCCAACCGACAGCAGGCCGTGGTAGAGGCCCCAGAGCACGAAGGTCCAGGCGGCGCCGTGCCACAGTCCGGAGAGGCCCATGGCGGTCAGCAGGGCGGCTGCGGCCCGCCACTCCCCGCGGCGGGAGCCCCCGAGGGGGATATAGATGTAGTCCCGGATCCAGCGGGAGAGGGTGATGTGCCACCGGCGCCAGAACTCCGGCGGGTTCCCGGCCAGGTAGGGGGTGTCGAAGTTGGGCGTGAGGGTCAGGCCGAAGAGGTGGCCCACCCCCAGCGCCATGTCGCTGTAGGCGGAGAAGTCGAAGTAGATCTGGAAGGCGAAAAGGTAGGCGGCGATCCACGACTCGAGCGCACCCAGGTAGCTCGCCTGTGCGAAGAGGGAGTCGGCCAGCGGCGCCACCTGGTCGGCCAGGAGCACCTTCTTCAGGAGGCCGATGGTGAAGAGGAAGGCGCCCAGCTTGAACTCGCGGGGCTGAAACCGGATCCGGTCCTGGTTTTCCACCTGGGGCAGGAAGTCCTCCGCCCGCATGATCGGCCCGGCGATCAGCTGGCCGAAGAAGGCGATGAAGACCCAGAACTCCACGAGGCTGCGGGCCGGCGGCACCTGCCCCCGGTAGACGTCCACGAGGTAGGCGAGCAGCTGGAAGGTGTAGAAGCTGATGCCCACCGGGAGCACCAGCTGGAACAGGCGGGGATCGAGGCCCAGGTGCAGGAGCCGTTCCAGGTTGCTGACGGCGAAGGCGGTGTACTTGAAGATGCCCAGGTTGAGCAGGTTGGCCACGACGCCGGCCACCAGCAGGAGCCGGGGGCGAACGCCCCGGGCGATCGCGCGGGAGAGCCAGTAGGTGAGGGCCGACATCGCGAGGAACAGCAGGAGGTACTGCCATCCCGAGGCGGCGTAGAAGACGATGTTGGCCACCGCCAGCACGGGGATGCGCGTCCGGGGAAACAGCCAGTACAGCAGCAGTGCGGCCAGCATGGTCAGGACAAACTCAGGACTGTGAAACAGCAAGCGCGCCCACCTCCTCGAGGGTCTGCAGGATCATGCCAGCCAGGACCTTGTACCCCTCCGGCGTGAGGTGCACCTGGTCCGTGAAGAGCCCGTCGGGCAGGGCGCTCTCCCAGTTGCGGTAGACGGCGGGCTTCCCCTCGAACCAGGCGTCCACGGCCCGCAGGTTGGCCTGGTAGCCCGGGTGTGCGGTGTTCTCCGCCATCAGGACCTGGTTGGTGGGGCTCAGGAAGATGAGCGGGGGATGGTCGGCCGTCTTCGCCAGGATCCGCTGCAGGAAATCGACCTGCGGGTTGGCGGCCGTCATGTCGAAGGGCTCCGGGCTGAAGCTGCGCTGGTACATGTACTGCTTCATCAGCTCCGGCAGGCCGGGCTTGTCCGTCCACGGGCGGGTATCGTAGACCTCCTTCACGGAGCCCGCCACCCGGAAGAGCCGCTCCTTCAACACGGGCTGGTAGGCCAGCAGCGGGACGAGCCGGCGCAGACCGGCGTTCAGGCGCTCCACGGGCGTGCGGCTGACCGTGGCCTGCGGGTTCTCGATGATGCTGGTGCGGTAGCGGCTCCACGCCTCGGGATCCACCCGCTGCAGGTCGTCGCCCAGCCAGTAGACGATCGGGGCGCCGCCCTCCCGGTTGACGAAGCCGGCGTAGACGAGGTTGATCACCAGCCGGTCCGTGGCGATGCCCCGCCGGCGGAGCTTGTCCAGGACGATGTAAACGTCGCCGACCTGCATCGCGGGCTGGGCCAGGTTGAAGACCCGCAGGGGCCGGCCCTCGGCCTGGGCGAGCTGCTCCATGTAGTAGCCGATGGACTGCTCCGGGCCGCCGGGGCCGCTGTACATCACGGAGTCGCCCAGCAGGATCACGTAGTCCGTGAGCCCCTCGCGCCGGATCTCCCCCTCGATCTGGTCAAGCGCCAGGTCGAGCGTGTGCGGCCCCTCCTTGAACGCCTCGTACGGAATCCGGTAGTGGTACGTCCATGAGTCGGGCACGAGCAGGCCCAGTGCGAACTGAAGGACGAGCAGATAGACAATAGCGTACTTCCAGGTTGACGACACCGAGACTACTCCCTTCGTGGGCGGCTACCACGATTCGGCCGGGGGTCGTGGCACATATCGGACGAACTGCCGGCGGGTTGGGTTCCGGTTCCACCGCCTGGCGGAGAGGCTGTGCAGCGCCGGGCGATACAGGCTATACTTGTGAACAGTAAGGAGGCGATTACCGATGCCCGTCAGCCGATTCTGGTCCTCGGTGTGGACGGTTGTCGGCTTCCTGCTGCTGCTGGCGTTCCTCCAGGGCCTGGCCGACCGGGTGGCGATCCTCTTCGGCCTCCTGCCCTGGGTGGCGCCGGGCGTCGCCCAGTGGGCGCTGGCCGTCAGCCGCGCCGTCGTGCCCATCTGGGGCGCGCTCACCTACGTGGACTGGCGGTGGGGGTGGAAGTCCGACAACGCAGGTCTGCGCCAGACGCCCGCGGCGCGGTTCTGGCTGCTTCCCGGCCTGGCCGGGGGGCTGGCGCTCGCCGGGGCGGGTTTCCTGATCGCCAACTGGGGGCGCGTGCCCCAGCCGGACCTGGCGCCTGTGCCGCTGCTCCAGGCGGCCCTGGCCGCCGTGGCGCTGTTCGGCACTGAGCTTATCTTCCGCGGCATCCTCGCCTCCCGATTCGCCCAGGACCTCTCCGGCCGGGAAGCCCTGCTCCTGACGCTGGCCGGCCCGGTCGTCTGGGGCGTGTTCGCCCCCGTGATCGGGCAGATGTTCCTCGTGGATATCCCCCACCCTTCCATCGACGGGCTGGGGGCTGTGGCCCTCTCCCTTCTGCTGAGCCTGCTCTTCCTGCAGACGCAGTCCGCCTGGCTGGTGGCGGGCGTGCACATCGGGCTGGACCTGGGCCGGCGCCTGCTGGGGCTGGCCTTCTCCGACGCCGCGCTGTTCCTCGTCTCCGCCGTACCCGCGGCCGTGCTCTTCTGGCTGGAGTACGAGCGCATACGGCGCATCCGGCGGCCCGGTCCCCGCGGCGGCCCCAGGCGGGTGGTGTACGGCAAGACGGTCCGCGGCCCGTGGGGGCAGCACTAGGCCGGGGAAGGCCGGACGGTTTGCATCTTTATGCTTGCAAACTGCATAGATATGCGCTACACTCTTCTTCACCGAGGGTGGGGAGGTGCGGCGCGTGAAGGTGATGGCCCTGAAGGGGCGGGACTTCATCTCGCTCCACGACTGGAGCCGGGATGAGCTGGAAGAGGTGCTGTCGCTGGCGCAGTGGCAGAAGGCTCGCCTGAAGGAGGGCATCCAGGACGAGCCGCTCAAGGGCAAGCAGCTCGGCATGTACTTCGCCAAGCCCTCCACGCGCACACGCCTCTCATTCGAGGTGGGCATCCAGCAACTGGGCGGCAGGGGCCTCTTCCTCTCGGCCGAAGACCTGCAGCTCTCGCGGGGCGAGTCCATCGCCGACACCGCGCGGGTGATGAGCCGCTTCCTCGACGGCATCATGATCCGCACCTTTGCCCACCAGGACGTGGTCGAACTGGCCCGGTGGGCGACCGTGCCGGTGATCAACGGCCTCACCGACGAGGAGCACCCCTGCCAGGTGATGGCCGACCTGCTGACCATCCAGGAGCGGTTCGGCACGCTGGAGGGGATCAAGCTCGCCTACGTGGGCGACGGCAACAACATGGCCCACAGCCTGATGGACGGCGGCGCCAAGTTCGGCATGCACGTCACCGTGGCGAGCCCGGAGGGCTACAAGCCGGATCCGGGCCGGGTGGCCCGGGCGCAGGAGACGGCCGAGCGCCACGGCGGGCTCGTGGAGGTGCTGACCGATCCGGCGGAGGCCGTGAGGGGGGCGCACGTGGTCTACACCGACGTGTGGGTCAGCATGGGCCAGGAGCATGAGGCGGAGCAGCGGAGGGCCGCGTTCCGCGGGTATCAGGTCACGGAGAGCCTGATGCGCCTGGCCGCGCCGGACGCCATCTTCATGCACTGCCTGCCCGCCCACCGCGGCGAGGAGGTGGCCGCCGAGGTCATCGACGGGCCGCAGTCGGCCGTCTTCGACGAGGCCGAGAACAGGTTGCACGCCCAGAAGGCGATCATGACCCTCATCATGGGGTAGCGGACCGG
Source organism: Symbiobacterium terraclitae (assembly GCF_017874315.1). Classification (NCBI taxonomy): domain Bacteria; kingdom Bacillati; phylum Bacillota; class Clostridia; order Eubacteriales; family Symbiobacteriaceae; genus Symbiobacterium; species Symbiobacterium terraclitae. Next base: position 62,898 of record NZ_JAGGLG010000002.1, read on the forward strand.
ACCGAAGCAAACGCATAAAGATACAGCCAGCACCGGCGTGCTGGCTGTTCTTGCTGGATATGCGCTTGTGGCTGCGGCTAGGCTGATGCCTTGGCCGTGGCCCCCTCGCCGCCGGTCAGGCGGGCGATGGCCGAGCGGAACGCAGGCCGGAACCAGTAGTCGACGCCGAGGTAGCCGGCGTAGGCGCCGCCCAGGGCGATCAGGACGAACTCGAGGGCGAGCAGGTTCGGGTTGCTGCTGATCGTGCCGCTCATGAGGAAGGAGAAGTTCATCACCATGCCCATGGTGGCGGCGAAGATGGTGGCGAAGCCCAGGATCAGCGCCAGGCCCACCAGGAACTCGCCGATGGGGACGAGGAAGTTGAACAGGCCGATGTTGGGAAGGGCGAAGTTCTCGAGGAAGGCGCCCCACCAGGCCTGCACGACCGGCTTCGCACCCTCGGAGGCGGGAACCGACTTGGCGATGGCGCCCTTGATGAAGCCCGAGGCGTCGAAGCCGCCCGTGAGCTTGCCCCAGCCGGCGTGCAGCCACTGGTAACCGACGTACAGACGGATCACGAGCCAGATCCAGCTACCCTTGGGGCCCTTGAAGAACTCCGTCATGCGATCTCCTCCTAAAAATAGCGATACACAAGAGCCGATGATAGAAATTCGACCGATATGTGCGAGCGAGGTGCAGGAGTGTTACAAACTCCTTACAGCCACACTGTAACACCGGACCTGCGCAACTCACCATCCGTCGTTGGGTTTATTGTGAATGATACTTTGGAACCATGGCAGCGCTACCGGTATTACCCCTTCGTGCCATTTCGCACACCCGGTCCATTGTGGATCAGTTCGGGCAAGCAGCACGCCATCGGTTCCAGACAGGGGGCAGAAAGGCGGACGCGCGTCGTCGGTCCGGTGGTCCACCGGGCGATTGCCCTAATGCCATCAAGGGGTCTTTCGCCCATGGTTACCTGTGGACGCGGTGTGTTACGCTGAGCACAGGACCACCCGGGGGGTGACCGACGTGCGCGGACTAAACCCGTTCGGGACCCTGATGGCGGCCGCCCGTCCGCCTTCGTCCCGAAATACAGATGAAGAGATACGCCCGTGCCACCTCTGCCTGAGGTGCGTTGAGGCCTGCCCCACGTCGGCGCTCGCCTACGAGCGCCCCCGGTGGCGGCTGGATCTGTCGCTGTGCATGGGGTGCCGCGACTGTACCGCCGTCTGTCCCAACCCCTTAATTCAAAGTTCCTGAGAGAAGTCCAGCACGGCCAGCATCCTGCGGGATGCTGGCCGTTTGCTGTCTGCGGGGCCACCGGCGAGAAGCGCGGTCGTGAACAAAATAACTATTAGCAAGCCTAGTCAGAAAGGAGGAGTTAGAGTGTTACATTCAGAATACAATGGGCCGAATGAATGGCCATTCATTCAGAGAACGGCGGGGAAGCGCTCCGGACTGACTAGGGGGAGGGGAGGATGTGTCGCAAGGATACGCAGCCAGACCGTGGTTGAGGGCCTACCCCGAGGAGGTGTCTCCCACACTCACCATTGAGGACGTGGCCCTGTACGACTTTCTGCGGCAGTCCGCCGAACGGTATGGCGATGCGACTGCAACGGTGTTCTACGGGGCCCGGCTCAGCTACCGACAGCTGTACGAACAGGCGCGCCGCGTGGCCGGCGGGCTCATCAACCTCGGCGTCAAGAAGGGCGACCGCGTGGCCATCATGCTGCCCAACTGCCCGCAGGCGGTGATCGCCTACTACGGGGCGCTGATGGCCGGGGCGGTGGTGGTGCAGGTCAACCCGCTCTACATGCCCCGCGAGCTGAAGCACCAGGTGGGCGACAGCGGTGCGCGGGTGATGATCGCCATCGACCTCGCCTACCCGAAGGTGAGCCAGCTGGCGCTGGAGCAGGTGATCTACACCGGCCTGCAGGACTACATGCCGGCGCCGGTGCGCTGGATTGCCCCGCTGAAGCTCAAGCCGCCGCGCATCGCCTACCGCAAGGGCGTCATGCCCTGGTCCGCCCTGGTGGCTGCGCCGCCCATCACCGCGCCGGTGCCCGTCACGCCGGCCGAGGACCTGGCGCTGCTCCAGTACACGGGCGCAACCACCGGCCTCCCCAAGGGCTGTATGCTGACCCACCGCAACCTGGTCGCCAACGTCATGCAGACCGAGGCGTGGCTCTACCGGGCCAAGCGGGGCCCGGAGCTCGTCACCCTTGCCGCGCTGCCCTTCTTCCACGTCTACGGCATGACCACGCTGATGAACTTCACCATCCGCATGGGCGGCACGATGGTCCTGCAGCCCAAGTTTGAGCCGCGCGAGGCGCTGAAGCTGATCCAGAGGTACCGCCCGTCCATCTTCCCCGGCGCCCCCACGATGTACGTGGGCATCAACCACCTGCCCGACGTGCAGCGGTACCGGCTGGACTCCATCGAAGCCTGCATCTCGGGCGCCGCGCCGCTGCCGGTGGAGGTGCAGACCACCTTCGAGCGCCTGACGGGCGGCCGGCTGGTGGAGGGCTACGGTCTGACCGAAGCCTCGCCGGTCACCCACGCCAACCCGATCTGGGGCCGGCGCAAGGAGGGCTCCATCGGCCTGCCCTGGCCGGAGACCGAGTGCCGGATCGTCGACCCGGAGACCGGCGAGGACGTGCCCGTGGGCGAGGTGGGTGAACTGCTCATCCGGGGCCCCCAGGTGATGAAGGGGTACTGGAACCAGCCCGAGGCGACCGCGGAGGCCCTGCGGGACGGCTGGCTCCACACCGGCGACATGGCCCGGATGGACGAAGAGGGCTACTTCTACATCGCCGACCGGAAGAAGGACCTGATCATCGCCGGCGGGTTCAACATCTACCCGCGCGAGGTGGAAGAGGTGCTCTACCTGCACCGGGGCATCAAGGAGGCCGCGGTGGTCGGCGTGCCCCACGAGTACCGCGGCGAGACGGTCAAGGCGTACATCGTGCCGAGGGAGGGCTACACCCTCGACCCCGCGGAGATCATGGAGTTCTGCCGTCAGCACCTGGCGGCGTACAAGATCCCTCGGATCATCGAGTTCCGGGAGGAGCTGCCCAAGTCCATCGTGGGCAAGGTCCTGCGCCGGGTTCTGCTCGAGGAAGAGCAGGGCCGGAAGGAGGTAGGCTAAGTGGCTCAGCGGAGCGGCGACAAGTACATCGCCATCCTGGACGCCGCTCAGCAGGTGATTGCCCGTCAGGGCTACCACAGTGCGCAGATCTCGCGCATCGCGGCCGAGGCCGGCGTGGCGGCGGGAACGGTCTACCTCTACTTCGAGAACAAGCCCGATCTGCTGGTCTGCCTCTTCCGCGAGCGGCTGCAGCTCCTGATCCGCGAGCAGCAGGAGGCCATCGCGGGGGTGAGCGATCCCCGGGAGAAGCTGCGCCGGGTGATCGCCCAGCACTTCCGCTCGCTGGGGAGCCGGCCCGACCTGGCCGCCGTCACGCAGATCGAGATGCGGCAGGCGGACACCCGGGTGCAGCAGCGGATCAGCGGCCTGATGAAGGGCTGGTTTGCCGTGGTCGATCAGGTGATTGCCGAGGGCCAGGCTGCGGGCCTCTTCACCCGCAACGTGCCGGCCAAGCAGATCCGCAACCTCATCTATGGCACCCTCGACCAGACCGTCACCGCATGGGTCCTGTCGGGGTTCAAGTTTGACCTCGAAGCGCTTGCAGAACCCACCTACAGGCTGATCGCACACGGCGTTATGGAAGACCGAGAAGGAGGTAGTGGCGCACATGGAAATCCTGGTGCTCCTCAAGCAGACCTTTGACACCGAGGCCAAGGTAACCGTCAAGGACGGCCGGGTGGTCGACGACGACGTCACGCTGGTGATCAACCCCTACGACGAGTACGCGGTGGAGGAGGCGCTCAAGATCCGCGAGGCTCACGGCGGCACCGTCACCGTGATCTCCGTCGGCGGCGACCGGGTCGACGAGGCCCTGCGCCGGGCCCTGGCCATGGGCGCCGACGAGGCCGTGGCCATCACGCCGCCCGAGAACGCCGACGAGTTCGTGGTGGCAAACCTGCTCGCCGCCTGGGCGAAGGGCAAGAGCTTCGACCTGCTCCTGGCCGGCAACGTGTCCGTGGACACCGGCGCAGGGCAGACGGCGCTGCGGGTCGCCGAGCTGCTGGGCATGCCGCACGTGGCGGCCGCGCTCAAGCTGGAGGTCGCCGGCGGCACGGCGACGGTGCACCGGGACGCCGAGGGCGACACCGAGGTGGTCACCGTGTCGCTGCCGGCGTTGATCACCGCCCAGCAGGGCCTGAACGAGCCCCGCTACCCGTCGGTCCCCGGCATCATGAAGGCCAAGCGGAAGCAGATCGCCCGCCTGACCGCCGCAGACCTGGGGGTGGACGTCGCCCCGAAGACGGCGATCACCTCCGTCTACCAGGCCACGCAGAACCGGCGGAACCGGATGCTGGGCGGAACGGCGGAGGAGCAGGCCCGCGAGCTGGTCAACCTGCTCCGCAGCGAAGCCAAGGTTGTATAGGGGAGGGCGCGAGGAATATGGCACGCAACATCCTGGTGGTCGCAGAGGTTCGCAACGGGCAGCTCCGCCCTGTGTCGTTCGAGTGCATCGCCGCCGGCCGGGCCATCGCCGAGGGCGGCAGCGTCACGGCTGTGCTGCTGTCGCAGGCGGATGTGGACGGCTCCGAGCTCATCGCGCGGGGTGCAGACCGGGTGGTCCTGGTCAAGGGCGAGCACCTGAAGGAGTACACCCCCGACGGCTGGCTGTCTGCGCTGCAGCAGGTCTACCTGGCCGAGAAGGCCGACGTGGTGCTGATGGGGCACACCGGCATCGGCCGCGACCTGCTCCCCCGGTTCGCCATGCGCAACGCCGCCGGCATGATCAGCGACGCCATCGCCGTCAAGCTGGAGGGCGGCCAGGTGGTCTTTACCCGGCCGATCTACGCCGGCAAGGCCTACGTCACCCAGATCGTCACCGAAGGTCTCATCGTCGCCACCATCCGGCCCAACAACGTGGCCGCCCTTGAGGCCGACGCCGGCCGCAGCGGCGACGTGGTCCAGTCTGAGGCTGCCCCCGTCGACCTGCGCACGGTGGTCAAGGAAGTCGTGCGGCAGGCCGCCACGGGCGTGGACCTCACCGCCGCCAAAATCGTGGTGGCCGGCGGCCGCGGCGTCAAGTCGGCCGAAGGGTTCAAGCCGCTGTACGAACTCGCCGAGGTGCTGGGAGCCGCAGTGGGCGCCAGCCGGGCCGCCGCCGACGCCGGGTTCTGCGACTACGCCCTGCAGATCGGCCAGACGGGCAAGACCGTCACCCCCGACCTCTACATCGCCTGCGGCATCTCCGGGGCGATTCAGCACCTGGCGGGCATGAGCGCCTCGAAGGTGATCGTGGCCATCAACAAGGATCCGGAGGCGCCGATCTTCAAGGTGGCCGACTACGGCATCGTCGGCGACCTGTTCGAGGTCGTGCCGCTGCTGACCAGGGAGTTCAAGGCGCTGCTCGGGTAGCGCTTGTGCAGCAGGGCTCGGCGCCCAGGGACCTCCCGGGCAGCGGGGCTCGGCGCCCAGGCCGCCCATTCAGCGGTATTGCTCCTCGGCAGACTGGCGTGCTCGCTCCGCTGCGCTCGCGCCGTCTGCCTGCGGAGCTTGAACTTGCGGCCTGAATGCGCCTTCGCCCCCGCTGCCCAGGTCAACCGGTGCTTACAGCCGGCCTGGGGAGTCTGAGTGGAGCGGCCCTGAGCGCCTGATGCCGTGGTCAGTGCACGGCCCGAACAGTGCGAAGGCCACCGATTGGATGGAACTGCAAGGAGGGAGAGACTCGTGCCCAACGCGATCCGGAAGGCAGCTGTGCTGGGGGCCGGCGTGATGGGGGCGCAGATCGCGGCGCACCTGGCCAACGTGGGCATTCCCACGCTGCTGCTCGACATCGTCCCGAGGGAGGTCACACCCGAGGAGGCGGCGAGGGGGCTGACCCTCGAGTCCAAGGAAGTACGCAACCGCCTCGCCACCAACGCCCTGCAGACGCTGCAGAAGCTGAAGCCCTCGCCGCTGTACTCCAAGGACGTCCTGCGGCTCATCACCCCCGGCAACCTGGAGGACGACCTGCCCCGGGTGGCCGAGTGCGACTGGGTGGTCGAGGCCGTCATCGAGAACCTGAAGATCAAGCAGGACCTCTGGCGGCGGGTCGCCGAGTTCCACCGCCCCGGGATCATCGTCTCCTCCAACACCTCGGGCATCTCGATCAAGGCGATGGTCGAGGGCACGCCCGAGTCATTCCGCCGCCACTTCCTGGGCACCCACTTCTTCAACCCGCCCCGCTACATGAAGCTGCTGGAGCTGATCCCCACGCCCGACACCGACCCGGAGATCGTGGCCTTCATGGCCGACTTCGCCGAGCGGGTCCTGGGCAAGGGCGTCGTGATGGCCAAGGACACCCCGAACTTCATCGGCAACCGCATCGGCGTCTACGGCATGATGGTCACCCTCGAGGAGATGAACCGGCTGGGGCTCACGCCGGACGAGGTGGATGCCCTCACCGGCAAGGCCATCGGCCGGCCCAAGTCGGCCACCTTCCGCACGCTGGACGTGGTCGGCATCGACACCTTCTGCCACGTGGCCGACAACTGCAAGGCCACCATCCCGGACCCGGCCGAGGCCGCGATCTTCACGGTACCCGACTCCATCCGCGCGATGGTGCAGCGGGGCTGGATCGGCCAGAAGGCGAAGCAGGGCTTCTTTAAGAAGGAAGGCGACCAGATCCTCACCCTCGACCTGGAGACGATGGAGTACCGGCCCCGGAAGAAGGCCAGCTTCGCCTCCCTGGAGGCCGCCAAGGCCAACCCCGACCTCCGGAGCCGCGTCCGTTCCCTCGTCTTCGCGAAGGACAAGGCCGGCGAGTTCCTCTGGGCCATCACCAAGCGCACGCTCCTCTACGCGGCGGAGAAGGTGGGCGAGATCGCGGATGACGTGGTCGCCATCGACAACGCCATGAAGTGGGGCTACAACTGGGAGCTCGGCCCCTTCGAAATGTGGGACGCCATCGGCCTCGAGCAGTCCATCGCCCGGATGGAGGCCGAGGGGCACGCCGTGCCCGACTGGGTGAAGGCCGCGGCCAAGCAGGGCGGCTTCTACAGGCGGGAGGCCGGCAAGAGCTTCTTCATCAGCAAGGGCGAGTACGCCCCGGTGCCCGTCAGCGACCGGGTGATCGACATCGCCGCGCTGCGGGAGACCGGCAAGGTGGTGCGGGAGAAGAAGGGTGCCACCCTGCTGGACATGGGCGACGGCGTACTGCTGCTTGAGACCCATTCGCCCAAGTCGGCCATCGGCAACGATATCATCTACATGTGCCGCGCCGCGGCCGAGGAGCTGGCCAGCGGCCGGTGGTCCGGCCTGGTGATCGGCGCCCGCACCGAGAACTTCTGCGTGGGCGCCAACGTGGCGATGATGCTGCTGGAGGCCCAGGACGAAGAGTGGGACGACCTGGAGATCATGGCCAGGCAGTTCCAGAACGCCTTCATGGCCCTGAAGTTCGCGCCCAAGCCCGTGGTGGTGGCCCCGTACGGCCTCACGCTGGGCGGCGGCTACGAGCTGTGCGCCATCGGCGACCGGGTCGTCGCCGCGGCTGAGTCGTACATCGGCCTGGTCGAGGTGGGCGTGGGCGTCATCCCCGGCGCCGGCGGCAACAAGGAGATGCTGATCCGCGGCCTGGAGGGGATCCCGGCCGGGGTGCAGGTGGACACGCAGCCCATCGTCAACCGCATCTTCGAGACCATCGCCACCGCCAAGGTCGCCACCTCCGCCCGGGAGGCCCAGGAGATGGGCTACCTGCGGAAGAGCGACCAGATCGTGGTGAACAAGGACCACCAGCTCTACGAGGCCAAGCAGGCCGTCCTGGCCATGGAGGCCGCGGGTTACCGGCCGCCCGAGCCGGCCCTGATCCCGGTGGCCGGGCCGGATGGCAGGGCGGTGCTGGAGATGGGCGCCTACGGAATGTTCCTGGGCGGCTGGGCCACCGAGCACGACCTGCTGATCGCCCGGAAGCTGGCCTATGTGCTGACCGGCGGCAACGTGCCGGCGGGCACCCGGGTGACGGAGCAGTACATGCTTGACCTCGAGCGCGAGGCCTTCCTCAGCCTGCTGGGCGAGAAGAAGACCCAGGCCCGGATGGCCCACTTGCTCAAGACCGGCAAGCCGCTGCGGAACTAGGGAGGTGGCGAAGTGGTGCGCGAAGCTGTGATCGTGAGCGGAGCCCGACTGGCGCAGGGCAAGGCGCCGAAGGGGTCGCTCCGCCATATGCGGCCTGAGGACATGGCCGCCACCGTTATAAAGGAAGCGATTGCCCGCACGCCGGGGCTCGACCCGGCTGCGGTGGAGGACGTCGTGCTGGGGTGCGCCTTCCCCGAGGGCGAGCAGGGGCTGAACATCGGCCGCAACGCCGCCATCCTGGCAGGGCTGCCCACCAGCGTCCCGGGCTTCACCATCAACCGGTTCTGCTCGTCCGGGCTGAATGCGATCGCCATCGCGGCCCAGGCCATCCGGTCGGGCGAGATGGAGATCGCCGTGGCCGGCGGCGTCGAGTCGATGAGCCGGGTGCCCATGGGCGGTCATACGCCCCGCCCGCACCCCGGGATGGTCTCCAGCTACCCGCAGCTTTACATGTCGATGGGCCATACGGCCGAGATGGTCTGCGCCCGGTACGACGTGAGCCGGGAGGACATGGACGCCTTCGCCCTCGCGTCCCACCAGAAGGCGGCAGCGGCCATCGACGCCGGCCGGTTCAAGGACGAGATCGTCCCCGTCACCGTGAAGCACACGGTGTTCGACGGCAAGCGGGCAGTGGAGAAGGAGTTCGTCTTCGACACCGATGAGGGCGTCCGGCGCGACACCTCGATGGAGGCGCTGGCGAAGCTGCGCCCGGCCTTCTCCGCAAAAGGCCAGGTGACGGCGGGCAACTCGAGCCAGACCACCGACGGCGCCGCCGCCGTGGTGGTGATGTCGGCCGAGAAGGCCCAGGAGATGGGCCTGAAGCCCATGGCCATCTTCCGCTCGTTCGCCGTGGGCGGCGTTGAGCCCGAGGTGATGGGCATCGGCCCGGTGGCGGCGGTGCCCAAGGCCCTCAAGCTGGCCGGGTTGACGCTGGCCGACATCGACCTGATCGAGCTGAACGAGGCGTTCGCCTCCCAGTCGCTGGCGGTCATCCGCAAGCTGGAGATGGATCCGGCCAAGGTGAACGTCAACGGCGGCGCCATCGCCCTGGGTCACCCGCTGGGGTGCTCGGGCGCACGGCTCACCGTGACGATCATGTACGAGGCCCGGCGCCGCAAGGCGAAGTACGGCCTGGTGACGATGTGCGTCGGCGGAGGCATGGGCGCCGCAGGCGTACTGGAGTTCGTGCACTGATCTCAGTGTTACCGGGCAGGGCGGCTCGCCGCCGCTGGCGCTCAACAGCGGTAATGCTCCTCGTCGGCCGGGCGTGCTCGCTCCGCTGCGCTCGCGCCGGCCTCCTGCGGAGCTTTAAACCGGCGCCAGGAATGCGGCTTCGCCCGCCCTGCCCGGGCCCAGGCGCCCGCGCTCCAGCACGACGTGCGGCAGGGGCAAGGGGGCTCGGCGCCGCTGGCGCGCACCAGCGGTAATGCTCCTCGTCGGCCGGGCGTGCTCGCTCCGCTGCGCTCGCGCCGGCCTCCTGCGGAGCTTTGAACTGGCGCCAGCAATGCGCCTTTGCCCCCCTTGCCCCTGGCACGGGCACCCCAGACCGGTGCAAGTGCGACGACTCCAGCACGGCCGGCGGATGGGGCACGGGGGTTGAGCTCCTCGTCGGCCGGGCGTGCTTGCTCCGCTGCGCTCGCGCCGGCCTCCTGCGGAGCTTTGAACTGGCGCCAGCAATGCGCCTTTGCCCCCCTTGCCCCTGGCACGGGCACCCCAGACCGGTGCAGGTGCGACGACTCCAGCACGGCTGGCGGCAGCCCCAGGGCATGTGGCTGTGCGAGGACTCCAGAACGACAGAGCTGACCATCCAACCGAAGGGGTACCCGGGGGAACCCGGGAGAACGAAGGAGGTACGAAGATGTCCGAGGCTACCAAGATGTTGAAGGGTGGCTCCTTCCTGCTCTCCATGCCGGATCCGGAGCAGGTGTTCACGCCCGAGGACCTGAGCGAGGAGCAGCGGATGATCGCCGGCACGGCCCGCGAGTTCTCCGAGAAGGTGCGGGCGCGGCTGCACGAGATCGAGCAGGATAAGCCGTTCCACTCCCGCCCGCTGCTGCAGGAGCTGGGCGAGCTGGGCCTGCTGGGCCTGGAGATCCCCGAGAAGTACGGCGGCATGGGGCTCGACAAGGTGACCGCCACCGTCGCCGTGGAGGAGTACTCCCGGGCGGGCGCCTTCGCCATCACCATCGGCGCCCACACCGGCATCGGCACGCTGCCCATCGTCTACTTCGGCACCCCGGAGCAGAAGGCCAAGTACCTGCCCAAGCTGGCGACGGGCGAGTGGGTGGCGGCGTACGCCCTCACCGAGCCCAACGCCGGGTCTGACGCCCTGGGCGCCCGCACCACGGCCCGGCTGTCCGAGGACGGCAAGTACTGGATCCTGAACGGTACCAAGCAGTGGATCACCAACGCCGGCTTTGCCGACGTCTTCGTGGTCTACGCGAAGGTGGACGGCGAGAAGTTCTCCGCCTTCATCGTCGAGCGGAGCTTCCCCGGCGTCTCCATCGGGCCTGAGGAGAAGAAGATGGGCCTGCACGCCTCCTCGACCTGCTCCCTCATCCTCGAGGACGCCAAGGTGCCCGTGGAGAACCTGTTGGGCGAGATCGGCAAGGGCCATCACATCGCCTTCAACATCCTGAACATCGGCCGCTGGAAGCTGGGGGCGGGCGCCGTCGGCTCGGCGAAGCTGGTGCTCTCGATCGCGGCCGAGTACGCCAAGACCCGGAACCAGTTCGGCAAGCCCATCGCCGAGCTGCGGGCGATCCAGCAGAAGCTGGCCGACATGGCCGTGCGCACCTACGTCACCGAGTCCATGGGCTACCGCACCGCCGGGCTCCTCGAGAGCGCGCTGGAGGGCCTCGATCCCGATGCCCCCGGCAGCGAGGTGGCCAAGCGCCTCGAGGAGTACGCCATGGAGTGCTCCATCATGAAGGTCTTCGGCTCCGAGGCCTTCGACTTCGTGGCCGACGAGGGTGTGCAGATCCACGGCGGCTACGGCTTCATGGATGAGTACGAGGTCAGCACCGCCTACCGCGACAGCCGCATCAACCGCATCTTCGAGGGCACCAACGAGATCAACCGCCTGCTGATCCCCGGCACGCTGGTCCGCCGGGCGATGAAGGGGCAGCTGCCCATCATGCAGGCGCTGGCCGGCCTGCAGGGCGAGCTGATGGAGCTGACCCCGTTTGAGGAGTCCGACGAGCCGCTGGCCCAGGAGGTCTTCATGATCGACCGGGCCAAGAAGGTCTTCCTCATGCTGGCCGGCCTCGGCGTGCAGAAGTTCCAGATGGCGCTGGAGAAGGAGCAGGAGCTGCTCCTTGGCGTGGCCGACATCGCCATCGAGATCTACGCCATGGAGTCTGCCGTGCTAAGGGCGCTCAAGGCCATCCGCGCGGGGCGGCCCGGCCTGAAGCCCGAGATGGCCCGCGTCTACTGCCAGGAGGCCTTCGAGCGCATTGCCACCATCGCCCGCACGCTCCTGCCCGCCGTGGAGGAGGACGGCGATACCCTGCGCACCCAGCTCTCGATGCTCAAGCGGCTGACCCGCTACACGCCCACCAACACCATCGCCCTGAAGCGGCAGATCGCCGCCCGGGTTCTGGAGAAGGGCGACTACGTCTGCTAATCCCCCCTGCGCAGCGAGACCAGGATGGGCCCGGTCGGGCTCATCCTGGTCCGCGCGTAATACAGCGCGAAAATAAGTCACGCGTAAAATCACCTACGAAACATGAAGGTGTTCTCGGAGTGATCTAGAATCTATTGCTAATGCCTTCCTTCAACCAGGTGTCCAAGGGATATGCGAGCACTCTCAACCAAGCGATAAAGGCACACCCGTCGAAAGGCGGGGCCGCAAAGCCACGGGGCTAAAGGAGCGCATGCTCCCATGCCAGCCGGGTTGCCGCTCGGGATGTCGGCGGACGGCCGCCGGCGTCTTGGGGGTGCTTTTGCCATTGTTTCGGTGGCGCCAAGACGGGGCCCATACGATCATTGGTGGATTTCCCATTGTCCCGGAAAGCGCCAAATTGGCTCCTGCGGCTATTTGTAGAAGGGTTCATAACCACATATATCGAAAAGGACAGGATGAAAAATCCCTAACCTACCTGTATTCGGGAAGGATTCCGGCGATTTGGCGCGAATCCTAGGTAAAAGAGTTATGTTTAACTAGTTCTGTCTTTCAGTGATCACATGAAACAGTTCCTGCCCAATGGAGGGTTACGCGCATGGAGAATCCACTGAGCCAGGCCGAAATTGATGCGCTCGTAATGTCCACGGGCAGCAACGTTCGTACGTATGATTTCCGTAGGCCTAATAAGTTCAACAAAGATCTGATCAGAACGCTGGTGCTGGTCCACGAGAACCTGGCCCGGCTGCTCCAGTCATACCTCTCGGCGGGACTGCGCTCCTGGGTCCAGATCAACGTGCGTTCGACCAACCAGTTCACCTACTCGGAGTTCACCCAGCTGCTGCCCAATCCCACCATCACCCTTTCGTTCAAGATCAACCCCCTCCCGGGCATCTGCCTGCTGGAGATCAGCCACAACGTCGCCTTCGCCATCGTCGAGCGGGTCTTCGGCGGGCCCGGAAGCGATGCGCAGCCGCAGCGGGAGCTGACCGAGATCGAACTCGGCATCATCCAGCGCGTGGTGCGCGACACCTTCGGGCCCATGAAGGAGGCCTGGCGCAACGTCGCCGAGATCGATCCCAGCATCGAGGCTGTGGAGACCAACCCCGTCTTCATCCAGACCGGCGGGCCCACCGAGGTGGTGGCCGCGATCACGCTGGCGGTGGAGATCGGCGAGCACTTGGGCCACATGACCTACGCCTACCCATACTCCACCGTGGAGCCGGTCCTCTCCCGGCTGTCGCCGCAGTCGTGGCTGGCCGACGCCAAGCACATGAGCCCGTCCGAGGAAGACAGCCTGCGGCGGGCGGTTCAGGGGGCACCGCTCCCGCTGACCACCCTGCTCGGGAAGACCCGCATCCGGCTCGGCGAGTTTCTGGCGTTGGGGGTCGGTGATCTGGTTCGCCTGAACACCCGGGTGGGGAGCGAACTGCCCGTCTTCGTGGGCAACAAGCTCGTCTTCCACGGCAAGCCCGGGGTGGTGGGCGACCGGATGGCGGTGCAGATCACGCGCCGGGGCACCTGACCTGCGTGAAGTGGTGTAGTCATGAAAGTTGAGTTCTTGAACCCGTTCGTGTACGCCGGACTGAAGGTGCTCGCTTCGGAGGCCGGACTGAAGAGCGTGGTCTCGGACAAGCCCCTGATGCGCAAGGCGATCTCCACGCTGCACGCCGTCAACGTGGTCATCGGCGTGATGGGCTCCGTGCAGGGCATCGTGATCTACGGGATGGAGCTCGCGATGGCCAAGGGCATCATCCGGGCGATGACCGGGTCCGACTATCCCATCACGGACCCGATGGCCGAGTCGGCCCTCGGCGAGCTTGGCAACCTCATCACCGGTTACGCCGCCGGCACGCTGGAGTCGGCCGGGTGGCCCAGCCGCATCTCGCCGCCCCGCATCGTGCGCGGAACGGGTGTTCGGTTTGCGCCCACGGCGATCAACATGCTGACGGTGCCGATCATCACCGAGATCGGCCAGATCAAGATCTACCTGGCTCTGCGGGAGGTTTCGCCCGCTGCCGGCCCGCCGGCCGGCGGAGAGAGTCCGACGGGAGGGATGGCAGGATGATCCGTGGCATTGAGGCCTCGCGATCGGGTATGGCGGTGGAGCAGGTGCGCACCGACGTGCTGGCCGACAACATCGCCAACATCAACACCAGCGGCTTCAAGCGGTCCAGTGCCACCTCCACCGAGTTCGACACGATGTTGCTCTACCGCATGGGCGACCCTGCTGACGCCGCCCCGCAGCGGGTGGGCGTGCTGGGCAACGGCAGCCGGGTCGATCAGGTGGTGGTGGACGAGCGCCAGGGCGACCTCCGCGAGACGGGGCGCGCTCTCGACCTGGCCCTCACCGGGCCGGGCTACTTTCTGGCCCTGCGGCCAGATGGCAGCCTCTACCGCACGCGCAATGGCGCCTTCCTCCAGATGGCCGACGGCACCATCACCACCACGGAGGGCTACCGGGTGCTGGTGGAGGACGACGCCGGAAACCGCGTGCCGCTGGTTGTGCCCGGGGCCGAGCCCGAGTTCGGCGCCGACGGCACGGTGCTGGCGGACGGCCGGCCCGTCGGGCGCCTGGCGCTGGACGGGGCGGATGCGTCGACCCGGCTCCATACCCGCTACCTTGAGGCGTCCAACGCGGACCTGACCAAGGAGATGACGGACCTCATCGTCACGCTGAGGGCCTACCAGGTCAACCAGCGCGCCATGCGGGTGCAGGACGAGACCCTGGCCAAGGCAGTCAGCGAGATCGGCAAAGTCTGATGGTCGGCGAGGAGGATGATGGCAGATGATCGGGCGTGACCTGCCGGCCCGGATCGTGGAGCATGCGCTGGACGCGGCGTCGCTGCGCCAGCGGGTGATTGCCCACAACCTGGCCAACGCCATGACCCCGGGCTTCAAGCGGTCGCGGGTCGACTTCGAGACGGAGCTGGCCCGGGCCCTGGCCGCCGGGAAGAACCCCGACCAGGTGCGGCCCCAGCTGGTGCAGGAGACCGACTCCATCGGGCGGCCCGACGGCAACAACGTGGACGTGGAAGCCGAGTCGGTGAAGATGGCGGCCAACCAGATCTGGTACAGCGCCCTCACGCGCCAGATCTCCGACCACTTCAGCCGGCTGCGCATGGTGATCACGGACGGGAGGGGCTAATTAGATGCGGATGTTCCAGGCTCTGGAGACGAGCGCGTCGGCCCTCACCACCGAGCGGCTGCGCATGGATGTGATCGCGAACAACCTGGCCAACTACCGCACGACGCGCACGGCGGAGGGCGGGCCCTACCGGCGGCGCACCGTGGTGGTGGAGGAGCGGCCGGGAACCTTTGCCTCCGCCCTGGCCCAGCAGGCCGGCCGGCCGGCTGAGCCCGGACTCGGGGTGCGGGTGGCGGAGATTGCAACCGACCCCAGCCCCTTCAAGGAGGTGCACGACCCGACGCATCCGGATGCCGACCCGGTCACCGGAATCGTGCGGATGCCCAACGTCGACCTCCTGCAGGAGATCACGGACCTCATGCTCGCACAGCGCATGTATGAAGCCAACCTCACGGCGCTGAACGCCGCGAAGTCCATGGCCCTGCGGGCCCTGGAGATCGGCCGGTAGCCGGTAGGAGAGGGGATCTGAAATGGACATTCAACGCCTGAACGCCGTGCTCTCGCTGGGTTCCGGAGCCCGGGGCGCAACCCGCGAAGAGGCGCCCTCGGGTCCGTCCTTCGGCGATGTGCTGGCCAATGCCATCCGGAAAGTGGAGCAGGAACAGCAGACGGCCAACGAGATGGCGGTCAAGCTGGCCGCCGGTGAGGTGGAGGACATCGCCCAGGTCATGATCGCCTCCGAGCGGGCGAGCCTGACCTTGAATCTTGCCATCCAGGTGCGGAACAAGGTCATCGAAGCGTACCAGGAGATCATGCGGATGCCGATGTAGCCGACGGATAGCACCCGTCAGCACCAACCTCACCGGGGGGAAACCACTTGTCTAGCGCGGGCTCCGATGTCATGGGACGGATTAAGAGGGCCTGGGGCGGCATGAGCCGCCCGATGCGGTGGCTCGCCGTCGGCCTGGTCGTGGCCCTGGCGGTCTCGCTGGCGGCCACTTGGTATCTGCGGCGGCCACGCTGGGAGGTCTTCTACAAGGCCACTGATCCGGCCGAGGTCAGCACCCTGGTATCATACCTGGACGAGCTGAAAGTCCCGAGCCGGGTTACCGGCGATGGGTTGACCATCGAGGTACCATCCCGGGACCGCAGCGCCGCAAACCTGGCCAAGGCGCAGGCCGGACTGCCGTCGGCCGGCCACGTTGGGCTGGAGATCTTCGCCGAGCCGCAGTTCGGCGCCACTGAGTTCGACCGCCAGGTCAACTACAAGCGGGCCATCGAGGGAGAGCTGGCGCGCTCCCTGATGCGCATCGCCGACATCGAATACGCCAAAGTGAACCTGAACCTGCCGGAGAAGTCGGTCTTCATCCGGGATCAGGAGCAACCTTCGGCAGCGGTACTCGTTCAGCTGAAGCAAGGCCGTACCCTCGACGGCGACAACGTCAGGGCAATCATGAATTTCGTATCCAGCTCCGTCGAGGGGCTTTCGCCCGACCGGGTCACCGTGATCGACTCCGCCGGCCGGGAGATGCGGCCCAGTGATGAAGAGACCAACCTCAACGCTGAGGCGCTGGCCCAGCAGCGGCAGCGGGAGGAGCAGCTGACCAGCAAGCTGCTTCAGGTGCTGGAGCCGATCTTCGGCAGGGGCAACGTGGCGGCCACGGTCACCGTGGAGCTGGATCACCAGTCCACCCGCACCGAGGAGCGCATCGTCGGTCAGGGCGTGCCCGTTTCCACCGTGACGGAGCGGTCGGGTTCCCAGACCGAGGGCACGAGCTCCGAGCCCGTCGCCCCCGGCGCCGCTGCCACGCTGCCGAACGGGATCACCGCCCCCGCGGTGCCCATCTACCAGGAGCCCAGCACCTCCACTGAATCGGGCTCGTCCTACTCCAGCCGGACCGAGACCAGGTACGACGTGGGTGAGCGGAACCAGGTCACGGTATCTCCGCCCGGCGCCATCAAGCGGGTGAGCGCGGCGGTCACCGTAAACCGGGACACGCTCTCCCAGGCGCAGATCGACCAGATCCGGCAGCTGGCGGCATCCGCCACCGGCGCGCAGCTGATGGACGTGACCGTGCTGGCCATGTCCTTCAGCCCGGGGCCCGAGACCCTGGTGCCCACGCCGGTGCAGGCGGAGACCGGGCGGGTTCTCGACGCCCGCACCCTGGCCATCGCCCTGGGCATCGCCTCGTTCCTGCTGATCCTCGCCGCCCTGCTCACCCGCAGGCGCAGGCATGAGCCCGAGTTCGCCCTCCCCGGCGTTCCCGGGGCGGTGGCGGGCACCACCCTCGACGTTGCCCTGGGCCTCGACCAGCCCCTGCCGGCGGCGCAGGTGGCAGCCTCTGCTGCTGAGGCCGAGCCCGCCGAGCAGGCCCCGGCCGAGGGAACCGAGGAGCAGAGTGCAGTGCAGAAGTTTGAGGAAGTGATGAAGCGGCGCCGGCCTCCGCGGCAGCCGTTGGATCCCGAGGACTTCATGGACGATGACATCCTGGCCGACATCGACGTGCTGCTCGAGCAGGCACCTGAGGCCTGCGCCGAGGTCATCCGGCAGTGGCTCAAGGGAGGGATGTAGCGCTTGGCTGAGCGAGAACAGCGGCTGTCCAGCCGCCAGAAGGCCGCCATCTTCTGTATCAACATCGGGGTGGAGCGCTCGGCCCGCATCCTGAAGCACCTCCGCGATGACGAGATCGAGATGCTCACCGTAGAGATCGCGCAGTCCCGGAAGGTGACCCCGGAGGTGCGCGACGAGGTCCTCACCGAGTTCATCACCATTGCCACCGCTGATAAACACATTCGCACGGGCGGCATCGATTATGCCCGTGAGATGCTCGAACAGGCGCTGGGGCAGGAGCGGGCCCGCGAGATCCTCACCCGCCTCACCTCCCACCTCCGGCGCCGGCCGTTCGACGCCGTCCGCCACACCGATCCGGTTCACCTAGCCTCGCTGCTCCAGAACGAGCACCCGCAGACGGTGGCCGTCATCATGGCCCACCTCGAGGCCGACCAGGCGGCGCAGGTGCTGCTGAACCTGCCGCAGGAGCGGCAGGCCGACATCCTCCGCCGCGTGGCCACCCTCGACCGCACGTCGCCGGAGATGCTGCGCGAGGTGGAGCGGGTACTGGAGCGGAAGGCCTCGGCGATGGTGAGCCAGGAGTCCACCGTGGCCGGCGGTATCAACTGGGCGGTGGAGGTGCTCAACCGGGTCGACCGGACCACCGAGAAGTCCATCATGGGCCTGCTCTCGGCGGACGACCCCGACCTGGCCAGCGAGATCGCCCAGCGGATGTTCCTGTTCGACGACATTGTCAACCTGGACGACCGCACCGTGCAGCGCGTGCTGCGCGAGGTGGACATGAACAAGGACCTGCCGCTGGCCCTGAAGGCCGCCAAGGAAGAGGTCTGGCGCAAGGTCATGAACAACGTCTCCAAGCGGGCCGGCGAGGCCCTCAGGGAGGCTGTGGAGTACCTGGGTCCCGTGCGCATCCGCGACGTCGAAGAGGCCCAGGCCCGCATTGTCGCCCTGATCAGGCGGCTTGAGGAGGCCGGCGAGATCCAGATCGCCAGGGGTGGTGGCGCTGATGAGTACATTTAAGGTCGGAAAGCTGCCGCCCGGGATAGAGGCAACGCCTCCCGTGTGGCCCAAGCTCACGCCGCCTCCGCCCAGGCCTGCCAACCCGCCCGCACCCGTGCGCCGGACCGCTGCCGCCGCCAAGGCAGAGGAAGCAGCCCGGAGCGAGGCGATGCAGGCCGACCTGGAGAAGGCCCGGCTGGAGGCCGCCCGGATCCTGCAAGAGGCTGCCGAGGAGGCAGAGCGAGCAGAGGCCGCCGCGCGGCAGGAGGGCTACGAGCGCGGCAGGCTGGAAGGCCTGGAGGCCGGTCAGGCCGAGGTCGCCGCTCTGCGCAGGGAGGCTGAGCTGGCCCTCGAGAACGCACGGCTTCAGGGCGAGGCCATCCGCAAGGAGGCTGAGTCGGCGGCTGCGCTGGCACGACTTGAGGCCGAGAAGGCCGCCGAGGCCACGCTGGCCGAGGCACGGGCCGAGGCCAGCCGCATCCTCGCCGAGGCGCGGGAACGGGCCGAGGCGGAGGTCAGGGAGCGGCTGGAGCGGTCTCAGGAGGCCCTCGTGGAGCTCGCCGTGGCCGCCGCCACCCGGCTGGTGCAGGGGCACCTGGCCGTCCAGCCCCAGGCGGTGGTGCAGATGGTGGCGGCCGGGCTGCGCCTGGTGAAGGACTCCCCCGCCACCGTGCGGGTCAGCCCCGACGACCTTCCGCTCCTGGAGGCCCAGCGCTCCACGCTCGAGCGCGAACTGGGCGCCGGCGCCCTGACGCTGACGTCGGACCCCGGCCTCAGCAGGGGCAGCTATCTGGTCCAGACCCCAGTCGGTCAGGTTGACGGCACCCTGGAGCAGCAGACCGCACGGCTGCAGGCCGCGATGCGGGCTGCGCTCGGAGGGGTGGAGCCATGAGCGGGGCGCTGGCGTGGGCTGAACTGCGGCGGGCCGTGGAGCAGGTGGAGCTGCTCCCGGTCGTCGGGCGGGTCACGGGCGCGGCCGGGCTGATCATCGAGTCGGCCGGCCCGAAGGCCAAGATGAACGAACTCTGCTGGCTGCGGGGCGACGGGCGCACCGTGGCCGCCGAGGTGGTCGGCTTCCGGCAGGACCGGCTGCTGCTGATGCCGCTGGGCGAAACCGACGGCCTGCGGCCGGGCTGGGAGGTGGTGGCCACCGGCGGCCCGCTGAAGGCGCCGGTGGGCCCGGGCCTCCTGGGCCGGGTGATCGACGGCCTCGGCAACCCGATCGATGACAAGGGTCCCCTGGAGGACTGCGGCCGCCGGCCGGTCATCGGCCCGGCGCCGGACCCCCTGGCCCGCCAGCGGATCCGGAAGCCGCTGGGCATGGGTGTGCGGGCCCTGGACTCCCTGATGACGGTGGGCATGGGCCAGCGCATCGGCATCTTCGCCGGCTCGGGCGTGGGCAAGTCCACCCTGCTGGGCATGGTCGCCAGGGCCACCGCCGCGGACTGCAACGTGATCGCCCTGGTGGGCGAGCGGGGCCGCGAGGTGCGGGAGTTCATCGAGAAGGACCTGGGCGAGGAGGGGCTGAGGCGTTCCGTGGTGGTGGTGGCCACTTCGGAGCAGCCCTCCCTGGTTCGCATCCGTGCCGCCCTCCTGGCCACGACCATCGCCGAGTGGTTCCGCGACGTCCAGGGGCTGGACGTGATCCTGATGATGGACTCCGTCACCCGCCTGGCCCAGGCGCAGCGTGAGGTCGGCCTGGCCGTCGGCGAACCGCCGGCCACCCGGGGATACACCCCGTCGGTCTTCAGCATGCTGCCCCGGGTGCTGGAGCGGTCCGGAACCGGGGCGACCGGCAGCGTGACCGGCGTCTACACCGTCCTGGTGGACGGCGACGACATGAACGAGCCGGTGGCGGACGCGGTCCGCTCCATCCTGGACGGCCACGTGGTGCTCTCCCGCAAGCTGGCCCACGCCGGCCACTACCCCGCCATCGACCCGCTGCAGTCGGTCAGCCGGGTGATGCCCGACGTGACCACTCCTGAGCACCGGGCGCAGGCACAGCGGCTGCGGGCGCTGCTGGCCGCCTACCAGGAGGCAGAGGACCTGATTCAGATCGGCGCTTACCAGAAGGGCACCAACCCGCTGGTGGACGAGGCGCTGGCCAAGATGGACCAGATCAAGCGCTTTCTCATCCAGCCGTTCGACGAGCCCAGCACGTTCCAGGACGCCCTCCAGGGGCTCGCGGCGCTCTGCGGGGAGGGAGCGTAACCGATGAAGCGCTTCCGCTTTCGCCTGCAGCGGCTCCTGGAGATCCGGGAGCACGAGACGAAGCTGGCGCAGAACAACTGGGTGGCGGCCCGCAGGGCGGCGCAGGTCGCGGCGGAGCATCTGAAGGTGGCGTCGGCCCGGCGTGCGGCGTCGGCCGAGCGGCTGGCGGTCCGCCGCCAGGAGCGGATGACGGTCCAGCAGTGGCGCCAGTCGGCCGAGCTGCACGAGGCCCTGGTGGCCGAGGAATGGCTGGCGGCGGAGCGGCTGGCGGCCGCCCTCCAGGAGGAGGAGCGCCGCCGGCAGGAGATGACCGAGGCCGAGCGGCGGGAGAAGGTGCTGCGACGGCTGCGTGAGCGCAGGGCCGAGGAGTACCGCCGGGCGGCCGAGGCCGCCGAGCAGGCCGCCATCGACGAGATGGCGCAGAACGTGTTCCTTGAAGGGGGTGGCAGGCGATGAGCGCTGCGGCACCGCAACCGGCCCCGGCTCCCGAGGAGGAGGCCGCGCCGAAGAAGAAGCGGTGGCGGCTCTTCCGGCGCAGAAAGGCCCAGGAGGAACCGGCAGAGGAGCAGAAGCCACGGCGCCGGTGGTTCCGGCGGGACACGCCCCGCCAGCCGAGGCCGAAGCGTCCCCCCTCGATTGCCTTCTACCTGACCCTGTTCGCCGTCATCACCGGCGTTTTGGCCATCGCCCTGGTCTATAACCCCGGTCTGATTCCCGGCCTGGCCCCGGCGCAGACGGGCGACGATAAGGGGCCGCAGACCGGGCCGACGCCCGAGCAGCTGGCGCGCGAGGTCGAACTGGCCAGGAAACAGGCCGACCTTGCGGCCCTGGAGCGGGAACTGACCGCCCGGGAGGCGGCGGTGCAGGCGAAGGAGGCCGAAGTGGACCAGACCCTGCAAGGACCGGGGGGAACGGAGCAGCAGAACGGGGGGACGGAGCGGAAGGCCGCGGACCTGACGCGCACCGCCCGGCTCCTGTCCGAGATGCCCCCATACAGAGCCGCACCGCTGCTGGCCGGGTTGGATAACAGCACGGCAGTTTCGATCCTGCGGCTGATGACCACCGACGATGCGGCAACGATCCTGGCCGCCATGGAGGCCGGTCGGGCAGCGGAGCTGCTTGAAGCATACGCAGAGGAGGCTGAGCGATGACGGCACCCGTGGTAGGCCCGGGCGGAGCCTCGCCGCCCAGCGTGACCGGAGCAAGGGGCGCCAGGCGCAGTGAGGAGGCCGCCCAGGCGGACGGAGCCTTCGCGGCCCTGCTGGCTGCCCTGGCTCCTGCGGTGAACCAGCCGGCCGGCGGTGCAGCACCGGCCGCTGAGGGCAGCCTGCCCGTGAGCTTCCCGATCCTGTTGGAGAGCGGCGGGGCCGGACAGCCACCGGCCCTGGCGGAGCAACTCCTGGGGCGCACGGTCCCCGATGCGGGGATGGGACCGGCCACCCCGCAGCTCGGCGACGAGTCCCCCGGGCCGTTGGAAGTCCCGGTGCCGTCCACGCCGATCCCGGATGAGCCGGTATCGGTGGCGACGGCGCAGGGCCAGGCCCTGCCCGGTGAAAGCGCACCGACAGATGGAGCCGACGCCGCCCGCACTCCCGTGCAATTCACCCCGCCCGCCCGGGTTGCAGGGGCGGGGCCGGAAGGCCGCAGCCTGACGGACATCCGGGCGGTACAGGCGGAGCCCGCGGACGGTTCCGGGGCGGACGTGGCGCCGGACCCGGCAGCGGATGTTCAGGGCCTGTCAGGCGAGGCCCAGGCCGGGCCTCCAGCGGCGCCGGTGGGCGGTGAGCCGGCCGAGGCCGGGGTGGAGGATGGCACGGGTCAGTCGCCGGAGCTCCAGGCCGGGGCCAATGAGGCCTTACTCTCCGGCGATGCAGCCGAGCCCGATGTCGCGGCGGGCGTGCGGCCCTCCACCCCCACGGATCCGGCCGGGGAAGCCGCACCGGCGGCGGAAGCCTCCCAGGCCAGGGGGCTGGAACGGCTGACGGCCGGCCGCCTTCAGGTGCAGCAGGTGGTGGAGGAGTTCACCAAGGCCGTGCGCGAGTTGCCCGACGGTCAGTACCGGCTCACCCTGCGGCTCCACCCTGAGCACCTGGGCGAGGTACGGCTGGAGCTGCACATGAGCGGGCGGGAGGTTCACGCCGCGCTGGAGGTGGCCAACCCCGATGCCCGGCAGGCCCTGGAGAGCGGGGGCGAGCAGCTGCGGCAGAGCCTGAGCGACGCCGGGTACAACCTCGCCGGATTCGAGGTGGCCACGGGCGAGGGGCGGCAGCCCCGGAGGGGTCCCGAGGAGGAGCCCGACCGGTTGCCGCAGTTCACGGGACGCAGTCGCCTGCAGGCGAAGGGCACCCCCACGGCGGCGATCGGCCGGGTGCGGTCTCCCGGTTCCCGGGGCGGGCGGCTGGACACGATGGCATAGGAGGCGGTAGGCGATGACCGTGAACGGAGTCAACGGCACACAGGCGAGCGCGGCCTCCGGCGCCATGGAGACGACCCGCACCGGCAGGGCCGACCAGCTGGGCAAGATGGATTTCCTCAACCTGCTGGTCACCCAGCTGCGCTACCAGGATCCGCTGAATCCGGTTGACGACCGGGAGTTCCTGGCTCAGCTCGCCCAGTTCTCGGCGCTGGAGCAGATGACGGAGAACACCCGCTGGGCGCAGATGAGCTACGGGCTGAGCCTGGTCGGCAACGCGATCCAGTACTGGACGGACGCCGGAACCGTGGAAGAAGGCATCGTGAAGTCCCTGTTCATGGACGGCGGTGAGCCGCTGCTCATCGTGGGGAACCGTGGGGTCCGGCTGGGACAGGTGATCCAGGCGGCCCCGGCCCCAAGCGGGGACGAAGACGACAGCGACAGCGAGTAGGGGAGGTCATCAGGCATGCGTTCGCTTTTCTCGGGCGTTTCGGGGATCCGTGCCCACCAGACCCGCATGGACGTGATCGGCAATAACATCGCCAATGTGAACACCGTGGGCTTCAAAGCCAGCCGGACGACGTTCACCGACGTCTTCAGCCAGACGATCTCCCCCGGCTCGGCGCTTGCGAATCCGCAGCAGATCGGCCTCGGTGTCGGGGTCGGCTCCATCGACCTCCTGACCGATTACGGCTCCTTCCAGATGACGGGCCGGTCGCTGGACCTGGCCATCTCTGGCAACGGCCTGTTCGTGATGAAGAACGCCAACAACGAGATCCTCTACAGCCGGGTCGGCACCTTCGACTGGAACGCGGACGGCTACCTGTTCTGCCCGCCCCTCGGGATGAAGGTGATGGGCTGGATGGCGGACGCCGAAGGCCGGATCGGCCGTACCGACCAGGCGACGATGAGCGAGATCAAGCTGACGGTCGGCGACGTCTCCCTGCCCGCCGCGACGCAGAACGCCACCTTCAAGGGCAACCTGGACGCCGCCGCCCAGGTGGACGACTCCTACATCACGACCATGACGGCCTACGACAGCCTGGGTCGGCCCATCAGCGTCGCCATCCGGTTCACCAAGACCGATGACGGCTGGACGGTTGAGTACCAGCACGACTACAGCGACTGGGTCGACAACACCGACCCGTCAAAGGGCAAGCAGTGGACCAGGGCCCAGTTTAGCAGCGCGGATACGACGCTCCGGTTCAACACCGACGGCACGCTGGCGATCGACCCGGACAACGAGGAGTCTTTCCTCGCCGAACTGGAGATCATCGACCCGGACGGCGCAGCCGCACCGCTGCAGATCCGCGTGGACTTCAGCAAGGTCACCCAGGCCTACGACGCCAGCGCCGGACCGGGCGCCTCGAAGTCTTCGGTTCAGATCGACACCATGGACGGGCGGGGCATGGGCACGCTGGCCGCGGTGCACGTGAACGAACAGGGCCTGATCATCGGCCGCTATACCAACGGCACCACCAAGGTGCTGGCGCAGATCGCCCTGGCCAACTTCAACAACATGGCCGGCCTGCTGAAGGAGGGCGCATCCACCTTCTCCGAGACGCCCGCCTCCGGCGTACCGCAGATCGGCACCCCCGGCTCGGGCGGGCGCGGCACGCTGGTGCCCGGCAACCTGGAAGGCTCCAACGTCGACCTGGCGCAGCAGTTCACCGAGATGATCCTGACCCAGCGGGGCTACCAGGCCTCGGCCAAGCTGGTGAGCACCGCGGATGACATGCTCCAGGAGATCATCAACCTGAGGCGGTAGACAAGGGCTTCATCCTGACTACGAACAAGAGGAGATGCGCATGAACCGAGGGCTTTTGGTAGCGCTCGTCAGTGCAGTGGTCGTTCTGGCGGTCGGTGTGGCGGGCCTTGCGGTGTACGTCTGGCGCTTCCCGCCCGGCAGCATCGCCGTCGGCGGGGCTGCCGTGGCGCTGGGCCAGCCGGCCGTCGAGAAGGCTTACTACGAGATGGACAAGTTCGTGACCAACCTGGCGGACACCGACCGGCTCCGGTATATCCAGTTCAGCGTGGCCCTTGGGCTGGTTAGCCAGAACGCGAAGGAGACCGCCCAGGAGGCCGAGCCCCAGGTGCGCGACGTGGTGCTCAGCCACGTGCGGGTCCTGACTTCCAAGGACCTCAACGGGGCGGGCGGCAAGGAGCGGCTGGCCCAGGCCATCAAGGAGGGGCTTGACGCCATCCTGCCCGGCCACGTCACCCGGGTCTACATTACCGACATGGTGATCCAATAGCGAGGGAGGGGCGATCCATGTCTAAGCAAGGACTGACCCAGGAGGAGATCGCCGCTCTCTTCGCCTCGGCCCAGAAGGGCGAGCAGCCGGCCGAACAGCCGTCGGAACAGGGACCGGAACAGGCCCCGTTCGCCGCCCTCGATCCGGCCCAGGAGGCGGAGGCTGACCCGTCGCCCCTGGGGCTGCTCTCCGACGTGGAGCTGGAGCTGACGGTGGAGCTCGGCCAGAGCCGCCGCAGCCTGCGCGAGATCCTGGCCATGGGGCCGGGGTCGGTGCTGGAGCTCGACAGGCACGCCGGTGAGGCGGTGGACCTGCTGGTGAACGGCCGGCTGGTGGCCCGCGGGGAGGTTGTGGTGATCGGCGAGAACTACGGCGTCCGCATCACCGAACTGGTCAACCCCGAGGGGAGCCAGGGCCGATGAACGAGGGCGCAGAGGGCCTGCTGCGCTCGAGCGGGGGCGCGGACAGCCTGCTCGTTTTCCTGCTGGGCTCGCTCCTGGTGATCGCGCTGGCCTTCGTGGCCGTGCGCTGGCTCGCCCACTGGCAGTACCAGTTCACCCGGGGCCGGCGGATGCGGGTTCTGGAGGGGCTTGCCGTCGGCCGCGACCGGCATCTGCTGCTGGTGCAGGTGGGGAAGGAGATCCTGCTGCTGGGGTCCGCCGACGGCTCCATCCGGCTGATCCACCGCATCGACGACCCGTCGGTGGTGGCGGAGTGGCTGGCGGAGCCCCAGCAGGAGAGCGGGGCGGCCTCGAACAGCTTCGCCGGACTGGAGGGCGCGGTGCGGGCCAACGTCGATCGCATGCGCAGCCTTCTCAGCCGGAAGGGGGGAGGGGGGCCATGACGAGGTGGCAGGCGCTGCGCCCCGTCCTGCTGACCGCCGTCCTGCTGGTGCTGGCGGCACCGGTCGCCCAGGCCCAGCCGCTGTCGCTTCCCACCTTCGACTTTGTCCGGCCGGCCGAGACCCCCCAGGAGGGGCTACAGACCATGCAGCTGCTCCTCCTGCTCACGGTTCTCACGCTGGCACCGTCCATCGTCATCCTCTGCACCTCGTTCACCCGCATCGTCATCGTCTTCGGCTTCGTCCGCACCGCCCTGGGGCTCCAGCAGTCGCCCCCGAACCAGGTGCTGATCGGCCTGGCGCTCTTCCTCACCGCCGCGGTGATGATGCCGACCTTCAGCGAGGTCAACAGCGTGGCGGTCCAGCCCTACCTGGCCGGCGAGATCGACCAGGTGGAGGCCATCGAACGTGGCACCGTGCCTCTGAAGGAGTTCATGCTCAGGCAGACGCGGGAGGCCGACCTGCGTCTGATGCTGGAGGTAAGCGGCCAGCCTGCGCCCGAGGGGCCAGAGGACGTCGGCTTCCTCACCGTCGTGCCCGCCTTCGTCATCAGCGAGCTGAAGACCGCCTTTACCATGGGCTTCCTCATCTACCTGCCGTTCATCATCATCGACCTCATCGTTGCCAGCCTCATGATGTCCCTCGGCATGATGATGGTGCCGCCGACCCTGATCTCGCTGCCCTTCAAGGTGCTCCTGTTCGTGCTCGTGGACGGCTGGCACTTGGTGGTGGAGTCTCTGGTGCGCAGCTTTACCGGATAAAAGGGGGCGACCGCAGATGACTCCGGAGTTTGCCCTGGACCTGGCACAGGAGGCGGTGCGGGCTGCCCTGTACGTCGCAGCGCCCGTCATCGGGCTCAGCCTGCTGGTCGGGTTGCTGATCTCCATCTTCCAGGCCACCACGCAGGTCAACGAGGCGTCGCTCCAGTTTGTGCCCAAGATCCTGGCGGCCCTCGCCGGACTGGTGTTCTTCGGCCCGTGGATGCTGACCACGCTCATGGACTTCGCCCGGCGCATGATTCAGATGCTGCCCGAGATGGTGCGCTAGCCCGACCATGGAACAGCTCTACGCGCAACTCGCGTCACTGCTGCTGGGAGCCTCCCGGGCGATGGGGATCTTCACCGCCGCACCCATCCTCTCCACCCGGTTCGTGCCCTTCCAGGTGCGCGTGGCGCTCTCCTTCGTCCTTGGCCTCTTCCTCATCCCGGCCGTTGCGCCCCCGCCCGGGAGAACCGAGGGCGCACACCTCCTCCTCGCCGCGCTGCTGGAGTTGGTGGTGGGCCTGGTGATCGGATTCCTCTGCCTGCTGGTCGTGAGCGTGATGCAGATCGCCGGCGCCTGGATCGACCTGGAGATGGGCTTCTCCCTCGCCGGCCTCTTCGACCCGCTCACGGGCGAGAGCGCTACGGTGCTGGGTAACCTGTTTCAGACGACGGCCCTGGTCTTCTTCCTGGCCATCGACGGCCACCACGGGCTCATCCGCGCACTGGCCCGGAGCTACGCCCTGGTGCCGGCCGGCGGCCCGGTGGAGGGCGCCGTCAGCGGACTCTACGTCGCCAGGCTCTTCGGCGAGCTGCTGGGCATCGCGATGCAGCTGATCCTGCCATTCGTGGCGGCCATGCTCCTCACCATGGTGGCGTTCGCCGTGCTGAACCGGGCGGTGGCCCAGCTGAACATCTTCGCGATCGGCCTGGGCACCAAGACCCTGGTGGGGCTGCTCCTGCTCATCCTCATGCTGCCCTTCTACGCCCGGCCGCTGACCGCCCTGTTTGAGGCCGGGTACGCGGAGGCCATGCGGATGCTCGATCTCATGCGGGCCGCGACGGGGGGATAGGCCTTGGATCTACAGCTCTTCGCCGAACGGACCGAGGAGCCAACACCCCGAAGGCTCAGGAAGGCCCGGGAAGAAGGGCGGGTCGCCCGGTCCAACGACCTGGTCGCAGGCGTCGGCCTCGTCGCGGCCACGCTGGCCCTCAGAGGCCTCGGGGCCGCCGCCGTGGAGCAGGTGACCGGCGGCATGGCCGGGGCGTTCGCAGGCCTGCGGGCCACCGAGCTCACGGCCGAGACGACCGCCGTCATCCTCCAGGAGTGGGCCCTGCTCTTCCTGCGCACGCTGCTGCCGTTTGCCCTGGTGCTGCTGGCCATCGGGGTGGCCGTGGGCACCCTGCAGACCCGGTTCATCTTCACCCTGCGGGCCCTGGTCCCCAAGTTCTCGACGCTGAATCCCATAACCGGTCTCTCCCGCATCTTCTCCCTGCGGACGCTTACCGAGCTGATCAAGGGCTTGCTCAAACTGGTCGTCATCGGCTACATCGCGTACCGGAGCGTGGCCGGCCTGACGCCGCAGTTTCCGAACCTCATCGCCCAGCCTGTGCGGATCGGGCTCGTGGCGCTCGCTGACATGGTGCTCGACGTGATGCTGGCCGTGGGCCTGGCCTTCCTGGTCATCGGCGTGCTCGACTACGGCTACCAGTACTGGGAGTTCCAGCGGTCGCTGCGCATGACCAAGCAGGAGGTCAAGCAGGAGCACCGGGAGCAGGAGGGCGCCCCCGAGCTGAAGTCCAAGCAGCGGCAGCGCATGCGGGAGATGGCCATGCGCCGCAGGGCCCTCAAGGAGGTGCCCAAGGCCGACGTCGTGGTCACCAACCCCACACACTTCGCCGTGGCGCTGAAGTACGACGCGGCGGAGGTCGCGGCGCCCAAGGTGGTGGCCAAGGGCGCCGACCTGCTGGCGCTGGAGATCAGGAAGATCGCCCAGGCGCACGACGTGCCCCTGGTGGAGAACCGGGCGCTGGCCCGGGGCCTCTACTACGACGTGGAGGTGGGGCGGCTGATCCCGCCCGAGTATTACCAGGCGGTGGCCGAGGTACTTGCCTTCGTCTACAACCTGCGGCGGCAGAACCGCCAGTCAGGTCAGGAATAGCAACTGCTGATGCTGAGGTGAGAGAGCTGTGACCAACCCGAGCGGCGCCCCGTCGGTCCGGATCGCCGATATCGCAGTGGCTGGCGCCATGGTGGCCATGGTCATGCTGCTCATCGTTCCGCTGCCCGAGTTCCTGGTCGACCTGCTGCTCACGTTCAACGTGGCGGCCGCGATCGTGATCGTGCTCGTCTCCATCTTCACCAACGAGGTGCTCCAGTTCTCGTCCCTGCCCACCCTGCTGCTCATCACCACCCTGTTCCGGATCACGCTGAACGTCTCCACCACCCGCCTCCTGCTCACCACCGGCGAGGCGGGCGAGGTCATCCGCCGCTTCGGCGAGTTCGTCATCGGCGGCAACACGGTGGTCGGACTCATCGTCTTCCTCATCCTCGTGATCGTGCAGTTCATCGTGATCACCAAGGGCGCCGAGCGCGTCTCCGAGGTCGCAGCCCGCTTCACCCTCGACGCGATGCCCGGCAAGCAGATGTCCATTGACGCCGACCTGAACGCCGGCCTCATCACCGAGGCCGAGGCCCGGGCCCGGCGGCGGGAGATCGAGCGGGAAGCCGACTTCTACGGCGCCATGGACGGCGCCACCAAGTTCATCAAGGGCGACGCGATCGCCGGCCTGCTCATCGTCTTCATCAACCTGCTGGGCGGCTTCATCGTGGGCATGCTGCAGCAGGGGATGGCCTTCAACGAGGCCTGGTCGCACTACTCGCTGCGGACCGTCGGCGACGGCCTGGTGACGCAGATCCCGGCGCTGCTCATCTCCACCGCGACCGGCGTGCTGGTCACCCGGGCGGCGGGCGAGTCCAGCCTCGGCGGCGAGCTCTCCAAGCAGCTGGGCGGCGACCCGAAGCTGCTCATGCTGGCGGGCGGCCTCCTGCTGCTGCTGGGGATCGTCCCCGGCCTGCCCACGCTGCCCTTCTTCCTGATCGGCATGCTGATCCTGGGCGTCGGCATCGTCAGCGCACGCTACCAGGCGGTCCGGGCGGTGGCCGAGGTGCCCGAGCCGGAGCCGCTGCCCATCACCAACGAGGCTCTCCCCGAGACGCGAGTGCAGCTCACCCCGGTGGACCCGCTCGAGGTCGAGCTGGGCTACGCCCTCGTGCCCATGGCGGAGCCCGGGCGCGGCGGCGACCTGCTGGACCGCGTGGTGGCCGTGCGCAAGCAGGTTGCGGCCAACCTGGGCCTCCTGCTGCCCTACATCCGGGTGCGCGACAACCTGGCGCTCAGTCCCTACCAGTACGTCATCAAGCTCAGGGGCATCGAGGTGGGCTCCTACGAGCTGCAGCCGGACCGCTACCTGGCAATGGACCCGGGCGGCCTCGAGGAGACCGTTCCCGGCCAGCCGACGGTGGAGCCGGCCTTCGGCCTCTCGGGCCTCTGGATCTCACCCGCGGACAAGCAGCGGGCGGAGCTCATCGGCTACACGGTGGTCGACCCGGCCTCGGTGCTGGTGGCGCACCTCACCGAGGTCATCAAGGAGAACGCGCACCAGCTCCTGGGCCGCCAGGAGGTCAAGGGCATGGTGGACACCGTCAAGGAAAGCCATCCGGCCCTGGTGGAGGAGCTCACGCCCCGGCTGCTCTCCCTCGGCGAGATCCAGAAGGTGCTGCAGAACCTCCTGGCCGAGGGCGTCCCCATCCGGGACCTCGTGCTGATCTTCGAATCCCTGGCGGACTGGGCGCCGGTGACCAAGGACCCCGAGCAGCTCACCGAGAAGGTGCGGGTGGCCCTGGGGCGCACCATCGTGCACCACTTCGAGCTGGGGCCGGTGATTAAGGCGATCACCCTGGCGCCCGACGTCGAGCAGCGGCTGACCGCCGCGGCCGAGAAGCGAGGTCCCGCGCCCGCCCTGGACCCGCAGCTGGCCCAGGCGGTCATCAACGGTATCGGGAGGGAGGCGCAGGCGATGGCCCAGCGGGGCGACACCCCCGTCCTGGTCTGCTCGCCGGCCCTGCGGCCGGTGATCCGGCGTATCGCCCAGCATACCTACCCTCGGTTGATCGTGCTCTCCTACGCCGAGCTGGATCCCAAGCTTGAGATCGAGTCGGTGGGGGTGATCCGGGCATGATGCAGGTCAAGAAGTACGTGGCGCCCACCTACGCGGAGGCCCTGATCCTCGCCAAGAACGAGCTGGGCACCGACGCGGTGATCGTCGAGAGCCGCAAGGTGCGTATCGGCGGCATCTTCGGCCTCTTCGGCCGGGAGATGACGGAACTGACGGTCGCGGCCGAGCGGCGGCCCGAGCCGTACCGGCCTTCCCGCCCGACTCCTTCCCGTCCGGCCGCGGCGGCTGCCCGCCAGGCTCCGGCGACCCCTGCCGGTCCGGGGGCCCCTGCCCCTTCGGCTGTCCCTGCCGTTCCCGTCACTGCGGATGCTTCCGGCGCCGGAGCACCGCCTGCAGCCGCCCATGGCGGCGTGGCCGACCTGACGGGCCTGCGCCGCGAGTTGGCCGACCTGAGGCAGGCCGTGACCCGGCTGGTGGAGGTGCGGCCGGACCCCACGGCGCTGCTGGAGCTGAAGGGCTACGGCCGCAAGGTCTACGAGCAGTTGCTGGACGCCGGGGTGGAGGAGGGGCTGGCCCTCGCGGTGAGCCGGAAGGTCGGCACCCACGCCACCAAGGGCCGCGCCCTCCTGCGCGCCGAGCTCTCCCGTGTGATGGGCCCCGGCGCGCCGATCCATGTGGAGCAGGGCAGGCGGCAGGTGGTGGCGCTGGTCGGCCCCACCGGGGTCGGGAAGACGACCACCCTGGCCAAGCTGGCGGCGCACTTCGCCCTGGAGCGGGGACTGAAGGTGGGGCTGATCACGGCCGACACCTTCCGCATCGCCGCCGTGGACCAGCTCCGCACCTATGCCGACATCCTCTCCATCCCGCTCTATACGGTGGAGCGGCCGGCGGAGGTCACCCAGGCCCTGGCGCACACCGCGGGGGCCGACGTGGTGCTGCTGGACACCGGCGGGCGCAGCCACAGGGACGAGGAGCGCATGGCCGAACTGCAGGAGCTGCTCGCGACTGCGCGGCCCGACGAGACGCATCTCGTCGTCTCCCTGAACACGAACCCCCGGGATGCGCACCGCATGCTGGAGCGCTACCTGCCCCTCGGCGTCAACCGGTTGATCTTCACCAAGGCGGACGAGACCTCCGCCCCCGGTCTGATGCTCAACATCCGGCTGCGGAGTGATCTGCCGGTCTCGTACATCACCGCCGGCCAGGCTGTGCCGGATGACCTGACCCCCGCGGATACCGTGGACTACTGCAAACTTTTCATGGGGGCATAGACGCGATGTTTGACCAAGCCAGCCGTCTGCGCGAACTGGCTGCCGCCTACCGGAACCAGGCCATGGGCCGTGCGCCCCGCCGCTTTGAGGCGATTGCGGTCACCAGCGGCAAGGGCGGGGTCGGCAAGAGCAACCTGGCGGTCAACGTGGCGCAGGTCCTGGTACAGGCCGGCCGCGAGGTGCTGCTGATGGACGTGGACATGGGCCTGGCGAACGCACACATCCTGCTGGGGACCGTGCCGCCATATCACCTGGGGCACTTTCTCCGCGGGGAGGTCGACCTCCCCCAGGTCATCCACCGCACGCCGACCGGGATGAAGCTGATCGCGGGCGGCTCCGGACTGGTGGAGCTGGGGAACCTCAACGCCGCCCAGCTCCGGCCGATCCTCCGGTCCCTGGAGCGGTTGGAGGGCGAGGCCGAGTACCTGGTGATCGACACGGGTGCGGGGGTGGGCGACGCCGTGGTGGAGTTTGCCATGGCCGCTGACCAGGTGCTCGTGGTGACCACGCCCGAGCCCACGGCCATGGCCGACGCCTATACGATGATCAAAGCGCTGGCGGCCCGCAACCCCGGGGCGAAGATCCGGCTGGCCGTCAACCAGGCGGAGCGGCAGGAGGATGCGGAGCGGGCGGCGGAGCGCATCGTGACCACCGCCCGGAACTTCCTGGGTGCGGAGGTGCGGCACGTGGGGACCATCCCCCGGGACCCCCACGTCTGGCAATCGGTCAGGCAGCGGGTGCCGTATGTGCTCGGGTACCCCGGCGCCCCGGCTTCCAGGGCGGTGCGGGCCATGGTCGACCGGCTGGTGGGCGGCGAGGTCGTGCACCCGCCGGCGCCGCGCGGCGGCTTCTTCAGCCGGCTGGCCGGCATCTTCTCCCGGAGCAGCAGCCTGTAGAGGAGGGATCATCGTGACCGTGCAGCATCTGGAGCTGTGGCGGCGCTGGCGCCAGTCCCACGATACAGCTGCACGCGACGCCCTGACCCAGCACTACCTGTGGCTGGTGCGCTACGTGGCGGGGAGGCTGATGGTCGGCCTGCCCAGCCACGTGGACCAGGCCGACGTGGAGGGCCACGGCTGCTTCGGGCTGCTGGAGGCCATCGCTCGCTACGACCCCGAACGGGGTGTGCGGTTCGAGACGTTTGCCATCCCCTGGATCCGCGGCGCCTGCCTGGAGGGGCTGCGGGCGATGCAGTGGGCCCCTGCCCTGCGCAGACGGGTGCGGCAGCTGGAGAAGGTGCGGGACGAGCTGTTGGGCACCCTGGGCCGGGAGCCGACGGCGGGCGAACTGGCCGCGCACATGGGCATCACGGTGGAGGAGGCCGAGCGGCGACTGCAGGAGGCAGGCACCCTGGCCGTGCTCTCGCTGGACGAGGCGGCGGCCTTCGACGATGGCGAGGCCACGGCCCTGGCAGACCGCGTGGCCGACGACGAGGCCGTCGATCCGGAGCTGGAGAGTCAGCTGGCCGAGCGGCGGGAGGTGCTGGCCCGGGCGGTCGCTTCCCTGTCGGAGCAGGAGCAGCTGGTGATCGCGCTGATCTACCAGGAGGGGCTGATCGCGAAGGAGGTCAGCGAGGTACTGGGGGTCTCGCAGGCGCGGATATCGCAGGTGCACAGCAAGGCGATCCTGCGGCTGCGCGGGAAGCTGTCACGGATGAAGCAGGATCTCGTGTCGTGAGCGGCAGCGCCCGCGGTCAGACAGGGGACCTAGAGGGGGAGAACCGTGTCAACCGTTGCATACCTGCTACTGGGCCTGGCCGTGATCGGCGCCCTGGCCTATGCCCTCTACGAGGTGACTGCCAGGCAGAGGCGGCTGATGGCTGAGCTGACCCGCCTGGAGCGCCTCACCGCCGAGGTGGCGATGAGCGCCGAGGCGGTGCTGGACGAGGTGGACCGGCGGGTCGCGCAGTTGAAGCAGCTGGCGGACGCCCTGGCCGCCGGCGCGCCCGGCGCGGCAGAGCCCGCGCGGCCGGCCCGCCGCCAGCGCGGCGGCGCACGGACGGCTCCGCGGCCCGCACAGGAGGAGGCTCCGGCGGTGCCGCACGACGCGGCGCAGGAGCCGGAGCCCGAGGCTGCGGCACAGACCTCGCCGGATGAAGCGGCGGGCGCCGCGGCAGCCGACCGGTACGCCGGGGTGCGCGAGGCGGTCTGCCGCATGGCCGACGAAGGGAAGAGCCCGCTGGAGATCGCCGAGGCCCTGCAGCTTCCCCGGGGGGAGGTACAGCTCATCCTGAACCTGCGGGGGAAGAGCCACCAGATGGGATGAAATTGGGCGAAACACCGTGTATGGACGCGATTTTCGGCGCAAAGCGCATCTACTGCGAAGCTGATTGACTTAACTTTTCGGCGCGCGCGTGCCATGGAAGAATCAAGACCCACGAGAGGTTGTGGCCTGCATGCGAGTTGATGGACCGAAGATCACCACAGCGGCGGGGCTGAACCGCATTGACCGGCCGAAGGTGAACGAGGCCCGGGCCCGCGCGCGCGAGGCAGCGGAAGCGCTCAGCGAGGACCGGCTCTCTCTTTCATCGCGTGCGCTGCAGGTGCGCGACATCGAGCCCGCGCTGAGCGTCATGCCGTCGGTGCGGGCTGACCTGGTCAACCGCCTTCGGGAGCAGATTCAGCGGGGTGAGTACCAGGTCGATCCCGGGAGGCTGGCCGACCTCCTGATCCGCCTGCGGGTGGTGGAGCCATGAGCGCCACGGCACTGCTCCAGGAGATGATCGAGCTGACCCGCGCGCAGATCAATCACGTCATCGCCGGCGACGTCAAGGCGCTCACGGACGGTGCTGCCGAGCAGGAGCGGCTGCTCCGGGAGCTGCAGACCGCCGAGATCGACGCCGAACCGGAGGAGATCCGACGGCTCCACGACGAGCTGCGGGCGGAGACGAACCGGTTGTCCGCCCTGCTCCACATGGAGAGCGGGCGGGTCGATTTCCTGCTGCGGCTGTTGCTCGGCGGCAACGACAACAGGGACCCCGGGTATCCGTCCGGCAAGGCGCGCGGCGGCACGTTCCTGAACCGTCGGGCATGAGGAGGGCGATCGGATGATCAGGGGACTGAACACGGGTTTGAACATCGCCACCCGGGCGATGCAGTCCGCCCAGTGGGCGATGATGTTGCATACCAAGAACATCTCCAATCACAACAACGAAAGCTACACCCGCCAGTGGCTGGAGAATCCGGCGGACCCCACCGGCAAGCTGCCGCACGTGGCCCGCCTGCGCGACATCTTCGTGGACCACCAGTTCCGCACCGTCGCCGCCGCTTCCGGCGAGGCCGGGACCATCCTCGACATGTGGCGGCGCGTGGAGGAGATTTTCGGCGACCCTGTAGAGGGCGGCTTCGGCCTCGCCATCGACCGGTTCTTCGACAGCTTCAAGGCGCTCTCGGAGAACCCGTCGGACGAGACCGTGCGTCTCGAGGTGCTGGCGGCCGCACACGACCTCACCCAGAACTACGCGCTGACCATCTCCCACCTCAACCAGGTGCGGGACCTCATCAACGAGGAGATGACGGCGCTGGTCGCCGACATCAATGCCAACCTGCTGGCGGTGCGCGAGCTGAACGCCCGCATCGCCTTGCTCCAGCACTCCGGCGAGTCGGCCAACGACCTGTTGGACCAGCGGGATAAGCTGCTGGACGAGCTGGCCGCCCAGACCGGCGCCGTGCCCACCGTCCTGTCCGACGGCACGGTGCGGGTGATGATCGGTGCGGTGCCCGCGGTGGACGGCCTCTACGTGAACCAGCTGGAGCTGGTCGAAGGGCCCAACGGCATCGTGCCGCAGTGGGTGGGCAAGGACGTGCCCAAGTTCAACGGCGGCGGTAAGCTGCGCGGCCTGCTCTACATGCGTGACACCGAGCTGAGTCAGGCCATCGCCGAAGTGGATTCGTTCATGAAGGACCTGGCCAACGCCGTGAACAAGATCCACCGCACGGGCTTCGGCTTAGAGGAGGCCGGCGACGGGTCGGACCTGGACTTCTTCCTGGTGCAGGATGACGTGGTCGGCTCCGTGACCGTGAACCCGGCCGTGACGCCCAGGCGCATCCGCGCCGCGGGGGCCAGCCCGGCGCTCCAGATGGACGGGCGGATCGCCGACGCCATCTACCAGCTGGCCGAGGGGCTGGTGCCGGGCGACCGGAGCACGAGCCCGATCGTCCGCTACCGCAACCTGGTGGGATTGATCGGCTCGAAGACGGCCCAGGCCGACCGGGAGGAGACCGTGGCCAACAACCACCTGCGCACCATCAAGGAGACGCGCTCCGCCAAGTGGGGCGTCTCCGTCGATGAGGAGGTGGCCGGCCTCACTGCGCAGCAGAAGGCCTTCGCCGCCGCTGCCCGGGTGATCCAGATGATCGATGAGATGCTCGACGTACTGATCAACATGGTGTAACGGGGGGACGGGCCATGCGGGTGACCAACTGGATGCTGCTCAACGCCGCGATCTACGATCTCGGCGCACTGCGGGAGAAGTACGCCCTGGCCCAGCGGAAGGTGAACGGCCGCTCTCTCGAGCGCCCCTCCGACAATCCGCGGGCGGTGGTGGAGGCCATCGACCTCATGGGTGCCAAAGTGCGGTTCGAGCGCGCCCAGGAGGCCATCAGCCAGGCCAAGGAGTGGCTGTCGGCGGGGGAGACGCGCCTTACCACGATGTTGGATCTGCTCCAGTCCGTCCGGGAGACCGCCGTCCAGTTCGGCTCTCCGGCCAGCCTGGAGCCGTCGGCCCGGGAGAACCTGGCCCAGCAGATCGAGTCGCTGCGGGACGCCATCAAGCGCGAGATGAACGCCCGCCACCGCGACTTCTACCTCTTCTCCGGCTGGTCCACCGATGTGCTGCCCTTCCCGGACAACGGGACCGGCGGCGTCACCTACGCGGGCGGCGTGGACCAGGTGATGGAGCGGGAGATCGCGCCGGGCTACCGGATCAAGATCAGCATTCCGGGCAACCGGTTGCCCGTCTCGATCATCCAGGACCTGACCGACATGGCCACCGCCATGCGGGCCGGTGATACCGTGGCAGTCACCACGACCCACCTGAGCAAGGTCGTCTCGGCGATGGACCGGTTGATTTCCCTCCGCTCCGAGCTGGGGCTCAGCTACCAGCACGCGGAGCAGTATGAGAACTACGCCCGGGATGGCCTGGTCAACGTGGAGGAGCGGTTGGGGAAGGTCAGCGGCGGTGACCTGGCCGAGTCGGTGATGGAGATGACGGAGGCCT
Source organism: Symbiobacterium terraclitae (assembly GCF_017874315.1). Taxonomy (NCBI): domain Bacteria; kingdom Bacillati; phylum Bacillota; class Clostridia; order Eubacteriales; family Symbiobacteriaceae; genus Symbiobacterium; species Symbiobacterium terraclitae. The sequence continues at coordinate 100,504 of NZ_JAGGLG010000002.1, forward strand.
ATACGGCCTACCAGACGGCCATTGCCGCCTTCTCGAAGGCGCTGCCCGTGAGCCTGCTGGACTACATGCTGCGGTAAAGGGGCTAGTCCGAGGAGGAGGATCAAAGCATGCGCGTTACGGGTTCCACCGAGGTCAAGGCTGACTGGTCCGTCCGGCAAGGTGCCGGCCAGTCAGCGGCCGGCGCGGTCCGCAGCGCAGAGCAGCTGCCCGGGGCCGCGGGGCAGAAACAGGCGGGAGCGCTCGACACCGATGTGCTGGAGCGCATCGCCGAACGGATGTCCGCTGCCGCGGAGTCGCTCCAGACGACCTTGCAGTTCAAGGTGGTCTACGGCAACCGGGTAATCGTCCAGGTGGTGGACCGCATCTCGCGCGAGGTGCTGAGCGAGTTCCCCCCTGAGCGCCTGGTGGAGGCCTTCCGCGGCCTGCGTGAGCTCCTCGGCGTGTTGGTTGACGAGAAGGTGTAGGGGGTGGGCGGTGCATGAGCGGATTGGGCCTCAGCGGCCTGATTTCCGGCGGTGATACCAGAGCCATCATTGAAAAGATCCTGCGGTATGAACTCGAGCGAATTGAGAACAGGGAACGGGATCAGCAGAAGCTGGAGAAGAAGCAGCAGGCCTGGCGGGATGTCCGGTCAGCCCTGACGAACATCCAGTCCAAGCTGGACGCCCTGCGGCTCCCGTTTGTCTACCGCTCGCGCAAGGTCACGCTCACCGACGAGTCCGTCGCCACGATCAGCGCCGCACAGGGGTCCGCGCTCACCAGCTACTCGCTGGCCGTGCTCAGCCTCGCGCAGACCCACGTGATCACGCAGCGCGACGACAGGGTGGTGGCCAACCCGAACGCCCAGCTGGGCATCAGCGGGACGTTCCGGATCGGCAACGACCCCGCTGATCTCAAGGAGATCACCATCGAAGCGGACGACACCCTGCACTCCCTGGCCGACAAGATCAACGCGGCCAACGCTGGTGTGCGGGCCAACGTCATGGCGGCGGGCCCCGACAGCTACCGCCTTGTCCTGACCTCGGACGCCTCCGGCACGGCCAACGCCATCCGCCTGGAGGAGGTGGCGGGCACGCCGCTGCAGGAGCTCGGCCTGCTCTCGGGGGGCGGTTCCATTGCCAATGAGCTCTCCGCCGCCCAGGATGCCGTCTTCACGCTGAACGGCATCCAGTACGTCCGCGCCACGAACACCGTGGACGACGCCGTCCCGGGGCTCACCATCACCCTCAAGAAGGTGACGGGCGCCGGCAACCCCGTCCAGGCCACCGTGGAACTGGACCCGGACAAGGTGCTGGAGAGCGTGAAGGGCTGGGTCGACGCCGTCAACTCCGCCCTCAGCCTGATGGCCAAGCTGACCAGCTACAACACAGAAACCCGCGAGGCGGGCATCCTGAACGGCGAGATGCAGATCCGCCGCCTGCAGACCACCCTGCGGTCCATGGTGGCCAATGAGGTCAGCGGCCTCCCGCACAACTGGCGGACGCTGATGGACGTGGGCATCTCCACCGGTGCGTACGGCTCGGCGGACTACGGCAAGCTGGTCATCGACGAGAAGAAGTTCAAGGAAGCCCTGGCCAAGGATGCCGAGGCGGTTGCCACCCTCTTCGGCGCCATGCGGGTCAACCCCGCCCTGGAGCCGGGCACCAGCATCACGGTCATCGGGACCGGCGACGGATCTGGCCGTCTCACCGACCTGATCAACGGGGTCACCGACAGTGACCGCTTCGGTTCCACCGGCGGCGGCTGGGAAGGCGTGGGTGCGCCGAGCGAAGCCAATCCGCACGTGATCGAGATCACCTTCGCCTCCGCCAGGACCATCGACCAGATCGTGCTGTACCAGCCGGACAACCTCGCGTCGCTCAAGGCGTTTACGCTGGAGTACTGGGACGAGACCTCCGGCAGCTGGAAGGCGCTGGCGACGGTGGACGATTACAACGGCGCCGTCTACACCGCCAACTTTGACCCGAAGACGACCAGCCGCATCCGCCTCTCGGTCACGGCCACCCACGGCGACGCCCCCGTCAGGCTTACGGAGATCCAGGTGGGGCAGTACAACCGGGGCGCGGCCGCCGAGATGAGCCGGTATCTGCGCCAGCTGCTCGACGTGGAGAGCGGCATGGTGGAGAACCGGGAGAAGACGCTGGCGAGCCAGATCAAGCGAATCCGGGACACGATCGGCCGCCTGGAGGAGCAGCTGACGGCCCGTCAGAAGCAGCTGGAGGCCCAGTTTGCGCGCATGGAGGAGGCCCTGGCCAGGCTGCAGGCACAGGGCAACGCCTTCGCCGCCATGTTGATGGGCTTCTACTCCTGAGATCAGCGAGTCGGGGGATGACCAACGTGAACGGCCTCAACCAGTATCGGACCTACCAGGCAGAGACGGTCGCCCCGGAAGATCAGATCGCCCTGCTGTACCAAGGGGCGCAGCGCTTCATCGACAGAGCCGTGGCCGCGCTGGAGCAGGAGCGCTTCATTGAAGTGAGCGAGAACGTCGGCAAGGCGCAGCGCATCTTCGCCGAGCTGTCTGCAGCCCTGAACCCCGCCGCGGGGGAGATTTCGCAAAATCTTGCCCGCCTTTACGACTACTGGACCTGGCGCCTGAGCCAGGGGCTCATCCGCAAGGACGCCGCGGCCCTCCGTGAGGTCTCCGCCACGGTGGGCGATCTGGCCGGCGCCTGGGCCGAGGCGGCCCGCCAGGTCAGGGTTCAGCGGGCGCAGGCCCATGGCTGACGAACTGCGCCAGGCGCTCGCGGCAGCCCTGGCCCTGGGCGGGCAGTTGCTGGCGGAGCTCCAGGAGCAGCCGACCGAAGCGGGGCTGGCCAGGGTGGAGCAGCTGATCGTCGAGCGGGGCCAGATGGCGGAGCGGGCCCGGGAGCTGTTCCAGCCGGGCGACCAGCAGGCCCTGCGGGGGGAGCTGGAGGCCCTGCTCAGGCAGCAGCGCGCCCTGGACGGGCAGATGCAGCGGTGGCTGGCGCACCTCAAGTCGGCCGCGGATGCCACTCGGGCGTCCCGGGCCACCACCGACGGGATGCGAAGGGTGTTGGGTGCTGGCCCTTCCGCCCGGCAGCTCGACGTACGCCGCTGATGCTGCCATGCGATTTTTGATTGGGGTCATGCGAGGAAGAACGGAAGAGATTGGGCGAGTAAACCGATACTAATTGGTTCCTACGGGGGGCTTTCTCGCTTAAGCGAGGGCGCCAACCCGTTCATACATGTGATAGTCAGTGGGTATGAGCACCGGCCCGGCCGGCAGGGAGGATGCTTCAACCCACCGATGAGAGATCGCACAAAGCGAGCAAGGAGGCTACCGACGTGCGTATCAACACCAACATGGCTGCTCTGAACGCCTGGCGCAACATGAGCGTCAACAACACCCACATGAGCAAGTCCCTGGAGAAGCTCTCCTCGGGCTACCGGGTCAACCGGGCGGCCGACGACGCCGCCGGCCTGGCGGTTTCCGAGAAGATGCGGGCCCAGATCCGCGGCCTGAACATGGCTGTCCGGAACGCCCAGGACGGCGTCTCCCTGGTGCAGACCGCTGAGGGCGGCGCCCAGAAGATCCAGGACATGCTGCAGCGCATGCGTGAGCTGGCCGTCCAGGCCTCCAGCGACACGCTGACCGACAACGACCGCGCCCTGCTCAACGAGGAGTTCGGGAACCTCGCCGATGAGATCCGCCGGACCAGCATGTCCACCAAGTTCAACGAGAAGGACCTCATCAACAGCGCTGCGGAGGCCCTCGGCGCCCTGACCATCCAGGTCGGCCCGGGCACCGATCCCAACTCCGACCACATCGAGATCACGCTGCAGTCCCTCGAGGATACCGACCTGGGCGTTGACAAGGCCACCCTCAACATCAACACCAAGGCTGCCGCCCAGAACGCCATCGGCGCGATCGATACCGCCATCAACACGGTCTCCGTCGCCCGCGCGAACCTCGGTGCGCTGCAGAACCGGCTCGAGGCTGCCATCGAGACCCTGCAGATCCAGTCCGAGAACCTGACCGCCGCCGAGAGCCGTATCCGGGATGCGGACATGGCCTTCGAGATGGCTCAGTTCACCAAGTACCAGATCCTGCAGCAGGCCTCGATGGCCATGCTGGCGCAGGCCAACACGGCCCCGCAGGCGATCCTGTCGCTGCTGCGGTAAACTGCGGATCTATAGTGTGCCCCGGGGACACCGTCCCCCCCGGACGGGGGGACGGTGTCTTTTCACCGGGGGATTGGCAAGGCCGGTGACGGATCCGGGCCGATCATGTCAGTGGCAGATCCGCAGGGCCCATGTTGGGAGGAGGGAGTCTCTTGGACCTCGCAACTATCGGTGGGTTGATCTTCGCGCTCGTAGCCATCGCCGTCGGCGCGGCCCTGGAGCATGTGACGCTGTCGTCGCTGCTGGGTTCCAGCGCTTTCCTGATCGTGATTGGCGGGACTATTGGCGCCACCATCGTTTCGCATACAACTGAGGATCTGAGATCGGTGCCCAGGGGCCTGAGGCTGTCGTTTTCGCCGCCCAAGCAGGATTACCGGGCCATGATCGACCTGCTGGTGGGGCTCAGCGAGAAGGCCCGGCGCAACGGCCTGCTCTCCCTGCAGGAGGACGCCGATCAGGCGACCAACCCCGTGGTGCACAGGGGCCTGACCATGGCCGTGGACGGTGCCGACCCCGAGGCGGTCGTCAGCGTGATGCAGTCGCTCAGCGAGCAGCAGGCGAACGAAATCCTGCGCGGGGCTGCCGTCTTCGAGACCGCCGGCGGCTTCGCGCCGACGCTGGGCATCATGGGCACGGTGATGGGGCTCATCACCATCATGGGCAACCTGAGCGATCCTGACACGCTGGGTCCGGCCATCGCCGTCGCCTTCCTGGCGACGCTCTACGGGCTGGGGTCGGCCAACCTCGTCTTCCTGCCGATGAGCAACAAGATCAAGGGCATCGCCAAGCAGCAGAGCCATTTCAACGAGATGATCATCGCCGGAATCGAAGGCATTCAGGCCGGCGAGAACCCCCGGAACCTGCGTGAGAAGCTTTCCATCTACCTGCCTTCCGGAGGCGGTGCAAGAGGGCGCGCTGCTGCAGGCGCTCCTGCACAGGAGGGGGCATAGCTGAATGGCCCGGACGACAAGAGCAACGAGGGGCGATCATGAGGGAGGCGGCGGCGGTCACGGCGGCTCCAACGTTCACCGTTGGATGGTCTCTTACGCCGACTTCATGACCCTGATGTTCATCGTATTCGTGGTCATGTTCTCCTTCGCGCGGGTCGACACCGCGAAGTACACCAGCCTGGCCCGCTCGCTCGCGGCTGCCCTGGGCCCGCTGGGGCCTGACATCGCACCGCTTCCTGCGCGGGGCCAGGAGGGCACGGCCATGCCGATCATCCCGCCGGACCGCCCCGGAAGCCTGCCGGACGTGCCCGACTGGCCGGCGCACCTCATCGCGCCGCCTGAGGAGCCGCCGGAAACCAACCCGGTCCCACCCGTCGAGCCTCCGCCTGCTGCGCTGGAGCCCTCTCCGGAGCCCTCGCAGGTCGTGACGGCCGAGCCGGGCGTGCCGGAGGAGTTCGTCCCGCCGCCTGAGCCCGTCGACCCCCTGGCCGAGGTGGCAGACATCTTCCGCGGCCTGCCTGGCGTCCGCAGCGGTCTCATCGCCGTTGCGCTGGAGGAGCGGGGCATCGTGCTCAGCGTGGCCGGCAGCCTGCTCTTCAACCCGGGTGAGTACGCCCTCAGGCCCGAAGCCGCGCCCTACCTGGCGGAGGTGGCCGAGAAGCTTCAGGGAGTCGAGCTGCCGATCATGGTCAACGGCACCGCCGACGGGTCCGGCGAGGGCGCTGCGGGGTTCGAGCTCGCTGCCCTGCGGGCCGGCGCAGTGGTGAAGTTCCTGAGCGAGCAGCACGGCATTCCGGCAGACCGCTTCGTCTACTTCGGATACGGCGACAACAGCACGAACGGTGACCACGTGACCATCGTGGTTGCCCGCAAGCAGCCGATGTGACCCCCCCGACCCTGGCATGGTCGGACAGGCCGGGACATACCCATAGCCTGAGTGCGGCCGGGCCGCGTTCGACCTCATGGCCGGGGGGCGACCACATTGGAGAGCTGGAAGTCGGCGTTGATCACCTTCAGTGTGATCTTTCTGGCTGAGTTGGGTGACAAGACCCAGTTGATGGTGATGGCGCTGGCTGCACGATCCCGGGCGCCGCACATGGTGTTCTTCGGCGCCGTGGCCGCCCTCGTCGCGTCCTCCTTCTTCGCGGTGCTGGCGGGCGACGGCCTGCTGCGCAACATCCCGCCACGGTACCTTCGCCTGATCACAGGCGGGGTGTTCATGGCGGTGGGTGCGGCACTGGTGTCAAAAGCGTTTCGGTAGCTGGGGCGGCCGTCTCGCCTGGGACGGCTGCTGAATATTGACAGGCATGCAAATGATGGTATCATAATCAGTACACAATATTCTATCCAGCACGTCCGCATAGCCATGCGTCTTCGCCGGCTGCCGCCGGGTGGATTGCCGGGTAGCAGGGGCTACAGACGAAACGGCAACCGGCTGTTGCCGTTTTTTTCATCCGACCGAACGCGCCTGGAAGGGGGGACAAGCACCAGCGACGCAAAGGGTTTGGAAGGGACTGCCCAAGCCGGAGTGTCCACTGGCCTCAGTACGATCTGCGCCGAAGCAGGACCACTCAGACAGATCAGAGGCAGCTAGCGATGGTTCTTCGTTAGCATGCGAGGAGGCAACGGAATGAGGTCCGTCACACGGGTATTATCGCTGTTACTGGTCACAGTGCTGGCGGTCGTCAACCTGATCGCCGCGCCGTCAGCCGGGGCTGCTGACGGCCCGGTCACGGTCACCCAGTCCGCCGCCCCGTCCGAGATCCTGGCCCAGGGGGAGGTCGAGGTCACCCTTTCGATCAAGGGTACGCCCCCGGTCAATGTCGTCCGCCCGAACGACGTCATCCTGATCATCGACCGTTCCGGCTCGATGTCGTCGGAGAACCGCATTCAGGCTGCAAAGCAGGCGGCCAAGGGGTTCATCGATCTGATGGACCTCTCGAAGCACCGTGTCGGTATCGTGGACTTCAGCACCACCGCCGCGGGCTTCCCGCTCACCACCGACAGGGACGCAGCCAAGGCTTACATTGACACGCTGCAAGCCCAGGGGAACACCGCAACCGGCGACGCCATCGACGTGGCCACCCAGCTTCTGGCTGACCACCGGCCGGAGGCGCAGCCCGTCATCGTCCTCATGACGGACGGCGATGCGAACGTGGGCAGCCCCACGCCGTACGAGTACGCCAAGCTGAAGGCGGCCGAGGCCAAGTCGGCCGGGATCGTGTTCTACACCATCGCGCTGCTGGGGGTCAACGACGACCCCGACACGAGCGCACCCAACCTGCTGCTCAAGGAAATGGCCACCACGGCGCACCACCACCACTTTGTGCTGGGCTCTGTGGGGCTTCCCGAGATCTACGCCCGGATCGTCCACGAGATCGGCATCGCCAGCGCCTATGATGTGACGGTGTCCGATACCGTGGCCCCGGAGTTTGAGATCGTGCCGGACTCCTACATGCACAACATCCCGCAGCCCGCCGTGTCGGGCAACACCCTCACCTGGCACTTCCTCGAGCTGAAGGACGAGGTGCTGACCTTCACCTACCGCATTCGGCACAAGGAAGGTGCCAGGACCGGCAAACTGTACGTATCCTCCAAGATCTCGCTGTCCTACAAGGACTACGCCGGCGCCAACCACTGGGGCGAGGCGCCCAGGGCGAGCGTCACGGTCAAGTACCCGGCTCCGGTGATTACCGCCGTGGATCCCGACAACGGTTCCATCTACGGCGGCGAGACGATTGTCATCACCGGCCAGAATTTCCGCCCGGGCGCCCAGGTGCTCATTGACTCCAAGCAGGCCACCGACGTGGTCGTGGCGCCCGACCGGATCACGGCCACGGTGCCGCCCGGCAAGGCCGGGACCGTGCCGCTGGTGGTGAAGAACGACGACGGTCAGACGGCGTCCGCCAGCTACCGGTACTGGGCGGCGCCCGAGGTGACCGAGCTGGCCCCTGCGGAAGGCCCGCTGAGCGGCGGCACCAAGGTGACCCTGCGCGGCCGCTACTTTGACCAGACCATGCAGGTTACCTTCGGTGGTGTCCCCGCATCCGCGACCACGTTCATCGACGGGACGACCTTCACCGCGGTCACGCCGCCCGGCGCAGCCCCCGGGCCTGTCGACGTGGTTCTCTCCAAGACCGACGGGTCGAGCCTGACCCTGCCCGGCGGCTTTACCTACCTCCCGCCCGATGCCACGCAACCGGAGATTTTCTCCATCTCGCCCGACAGTGGCAATGTCGCCGGCGGTGATCTGGTCGAACTGACCGGCCGCAACTTCGCCCCTGGCGCCCGCGTCTGGTTCGGTGCCAAGGAGGCCCAGGTCTCCGCCTTTAACGGTCCGGAATCCGTGGTGGTCAAGTCTCCTGCTGCCACCGCGCCCGGTCCCGTCGAGGTCGTCCTGGAGAACCCCAACGGGCAGACCGCCCGGGTACCTGATGGCTTCACCTACGTCGTGCCCGCCCCGGTTGTGACCAACGTCAGCCCCGCCTCCGGCTCGGCGCTGGGCGGTGAGCTGGTCATCATCGACGGGAGCAACATCAGCAGCGGTGCGACCGTGTACTTCGGCGATCAGCCGGCGCAGCTCGTGAACTACTACGGCGAGCATCGCGTCCGCGTGCGCACGCCGGCTGCGACCCGCGGCGGTCCGGTGTCGGTCAAGGTGGTGAACCCCGACAACCAGGAAGGCGTCTGGAGCGGGCAGTTCGAGTACCTGCTGCCGCCGGCGCCCTCCGTCACGTCGGTCAACCCGGCCGAGGGTCTGGTCGACGGTGGAGAGAAGGTCACCATTTCGGGCAGCAACTTCACGGCCGGCACGCAGGTCTACTTCGGCTCCCAGCCGGCCACGGTCCAGAACCTGACCGCCACCGCGATCACGGTGGTCACTCCGGCCGCTGCTGCAGCAGGTCCGGTTGACGTGCGGGTGGTGGACCGCTGGGATCAGGAGACCGTCGTTCCCGATGGTTACACCTACCTGGAGCCCGCGCCCCCGCCCGCAGTTGAGCTGTCCCGGGTCGAGCCCGCCAGTGGTCCGCTGGCCGGCGGCCAGGTGGCCTACGTCTACGGTGCGAACTTCGCGAGCGACGTCCGCATCTACTTCGGCGGTGCGGAAGCATCCGTGCTGAACTACTACGGCGCTGACAGCGTGCGGGTGCGGACTCCTGCGGGCGCAGCACCGGGGCCGGTCGACGTCCGGGCGGTCAACCCGGACGGAAGTGAGGCCATCCTTCCCGCCGGCTACACCTACGACGCTCCGCCGCCTCCGCCCGATCCCACCGTCACGAGCATCTCACCCGGCGAGGGCGAGGCATCCGGCGGAACCCTCGTCACCATCTCCGGTTCGGACTTCGAGCAGGGGCTGACCGTCTGGTTCGGCGGGGCTGAGGCCACCGTGGTCAACTACTATGGACCCGACCGCATCCGGGTGCGGACGCCGGGGTCGTCGGTCTACGGCCCGGTCGACGTCCGGATTGCGAACCCCTCCGGCGGGGAGACGACGGTGGTGGGCGGGTTCACCTATCTCGAGCCGCCTCCTCCGCCCGTTCCGGAACTGTACAGCCTGTCGCCTGACATCGGCGTCACCCGGGGCGGCGAACTCGTCTACATCGACGGCGCCAACCTGGCCAAGGGCCTCAAGGTTTTCTTCGGGGGTCAGGAGGCTGAGGTGGTCAACTACTACGGACCCGAGCGGATCCGCGTCCGGGCGCCGGCTGTCCCGCAGCCCGGAGTCGTGGATGTGCGCGTCGTGAACCCGGACGGTGGGGAGGCCGCGCTGGTCCAGGCGTTCACCTACGTGCCGCCGGAGGTCAAGATCACCAGCCTCTCGCCGAGCTCGGGGCCCATGGAGGGCGGCACCCTGGTCGTGATCGTGGGCGCCGAGTTCACCCAGGCGTCTCGGTTCTACTTCGGCGGCATCGAGGCGACCATGGTCAACTACTACGGCAGCGACCGGGTGCGCGTGCGGGCGCCCGCCTCGCCGGTCTCCGGGCCGGTTGACGTGCAGGTGGTGAACGTCGACGGAGGCGAGTTCACCCTGACAGGCGGCTACACCTACGACGCGCCGCCGCCTCCGCCGACCCCGACGATTACCGGCTACTCTGCTGAGTTCAAGAACGGCGCCTACTTCATCTACGTGGACGGGACCAACTTCCAGCAGGGCGTGAAGGCCGACTTCAACGGCACACTCACCGATCCGATCAACTACTACGGCACGACCCGGATTCGGATCCGCGTCTACGTGTCGCCGGGAACTTACCCGCTGAAGGTGGTCAATCCCGACGGCCAGGAGAGCAACACCATCCTCGTCGACCTTCCGTAGCAGGGCGTCCCACCAGGTCGGGGTGCACACCCCGACCTGGCCCTTTACAGCGTGAAGCGCAGGCCCTTCCCGTTCGTCCGGAGGGGCCTGCGCGAACTTATCCTGCCCCGTGAGCGTCTCCCATACGAAGGGGGGATCGCACCTGTGAACAAGGTCATCGGCATCATCCTGATCCTCATCGGTCTCCTGGCCCTGTTCCGCTTCAGCATGTCCAGCGCCTGGCTCTTCCTCCTCATCGCTGCGGCGCTCGCCCTCGCGGTGCAGGCCGGGTGGCTGGGCCGTGGTGCGTACGCAGCCGCCGTCGTCTTCGTGCTGCTGGCATTCGCCGGCCTCGCCCTCCGCACCCTCTTCTTCAGCCTGGCGATGCTGTTCAAGCTCGCCCCCCTCATCCTGCTGGCGCTCGGCATCTACTACGTCTACAAGGCATTCATCCGCTAGGAGGTGTGGCGGTGAACGTCGCGCAGGTCCAACAGGCGGTCGACATCTGGGCGCTGAACAAGATCCTGGAGGTTGCCCGGAGCCAGGTGCAGCAGGTCGTGCGCGCTGCGCCAGCCCACCTGGAGCCCCACAAGGGCACGCGGATCGACGTGCGGGTGTAACATGGCGATCACCCTCATCACCGGCCCCGCCCGGTCCGGCAAGACGGCAGCCCTCCGTGACCGTTACCTCGCCTGGCTCCGGGAAGGCGTGCGCACCGATCAGATCCTGATCCTCACCCACGGGGCGGACCAGACCGCCCCGTGGCTCACCGGCCTCGATCTGCCGGCGACCGGCCCGATCGAGGCCTGCGATTTCTACGGCTTCATCCGCCAGGAGCTGGCACTCCACTGGCCCACGGTGCAGGCAAAGGCAGCGGTCGCCAGGCAGTGGCTGGCACCCGCCTTCCTGCCGCTCACAGTCGAGCGCCACCTGCTGCAGGCCCTGCTGGAGCCCCACCACGCCCTCTTCGGCGACGTGGTCAAGTCCCGGCCGGAAAGGCTGGCGCTGCAGGTGCTCACCCGCATCGACCGGGTCGCCGCGGGCGCCGGCCTCGGGCCCGGGCAGGCCGTGCTCCGCATGGCCGAAGCCGACCGGCCCGAGAAGCGCGTGCTCTACGGGCAGGTGGCCGCGCTGCTGGACGAGCACCGCAGCCGCTGCCTGCAGGCCGGGCTGCTGGACTACGGCCTGGCGCTCACGCTGTTCACCGACGGCCTCCTGCCCGAGCCCGACTACCGCCGCCACCTCCAGCACCGGTTCCGCCGGCTGCTGGTGGACGACCTGGACGAAGCGGTTCCCGTCGAGCTGGACTTCGTGGCCGCCCTGGCCGCGGCGGTGGAGGAGGCGGCCCTCGCCCTCGACCCCGAGGGGGGCCACGACCTGCTCCGGGGGGCAGACCCCGCCGGGGCCCTGGTGCGGTTCGCCGGAGCCGTCGCGGTCAGCCTGCCGGACCCCGCCCCGGACCTGCCGGCGCGATTGGCCGCCCTCGGGCTGGCCGAGGCAGCTGCCGCCCAACCTGATGGGATCCCCCGTCGCTCCGACCGGTTCGAGACGGCTGGCTGCAAGCCCGGCGCGCCTGACGCCGCGGTCCGCCATCCCGACGTGACCGTGGAGTTCTGGGGTGACATGGTTGCCCAGGTGGCCGGTTCGGTGGCGGACCTGGTGGCCTCAGGCATGACCCCTGGTGACACCGCCGTGATCGCACCCCGGGTGGACAACCTCCTGGCCACCGCCCTGGGGCGGGCGCTGGCAGAGCGCGGCGTGCCGCTCCAGTGCCCGGTCCCGACCCGCCGGCTGCTGGACGAGCCCGCCGTGCGGGCCGTCGTCGCCCTGGCCGGGCTGGCGGTGCCGGCGTGGCGGGCCCCGTGGCCGTCTGCGGCTGCCGTTGCCGACGCCGCCCGGCTGCTGCTCCGGTTGGATCCGGAGGCTGCGGCCCGGCTGGGCGAGGCGCTCTGGCAGGCCGGGGACGGCCTGCCAGACCCCGCAGGCCATCCCGCGCCCTACCGCCGCCTGTACGCATGGCTGAAGGCGGCCAGGCACCGGCGGTGGCAGACCGATACCTTCGTCCGGGCCGCGCTCCTGGAGCTGCTCATGCCCCTCCGGCCCGACCTGCCGCCCGAGGCGTTGGACGCCTGCCGGCAGCTGCTCCGTGCCGCGGCCGACTTCCGCCTGGCCGCCGAGCGCCTCGGCGAAGCCGCGCTGGGCCCCGCCTACCGGCCGCTGCTCACCGAGGCCACGGCCCCGCTGCTGCCGCCAAAGCAGCTTCCCGACGGATCCGCCGTCCTCCTGACCACACCCCGGGACTTCCTCGCCCGCCGGCTCACCGCGGCGGTGCAGGTCTGGCTGGACGTCACCTCCCCCGGCTGGCTGCCCAGCGGCGTCTCCGAGCTGGCCAACCCTCACCTGCTGGCACCCGGATGGCCCGAAGGCGCGGCGTGGATCGACGCGGAGACCGCAGCAGTGCGGGAGCGGGCCCGCACCCGCACGGCGCGGGCGCTGCTGCGCCGCTGCACCGGCCGCGTGATCACCGCAGCGGCGGCGCTGAGCCCGTGGGTCCAGGAGCAGGAAGGGGGGCTGTGGGCATGAGCCTCACCCTGCGCCCCGACCAGGCCCGGGTGGCCGAGTACCGGGGCGGCTATATGGCCGTCCCCGCGGTGCCCGGCGCCGGCAAGACCACCGTGCTGGCCTACCTGGCGGCCGACCTCATCGCCGCCGGCCTGCCCGCCCCGGGCCGCGTCCTCGTCGTCACCTACACCAATTCCGCCGTGGGCAACTTCAAGAGTCGCATCGGCGGCTTCCTGGAGGCGCGGGGGCTCCCCCGCACCGGGTACGAGGTGCGGACCATCCACTCGCTGGCGGTGCAGATCGTCCGGCAGCGGCCGGAGGCCATCGGCTGGCCCGACACCTTCGCAGTGGTGGACGAGGTCCGCCGCGGCGCGATCCTCAGCGCGCTCACGCGCCGCTGGATCGCCGGGAACCGGGAGGCATGGGAGGCGCTGGTCAGGGCCGGCGAGGAGCGGCGTCAGGACGCGCTGGGCCAGTGGGACGAGCGGACCCAGTCGCTGATGGGCAGGCTGATCCAGTCGTTCAAGGCCCGGCGGCTCTCGCCCGAGGACGCGCTGGCGCTCACCCGCGCACTACCGGAGCACCTGCCGCTGCGCTGGGCGGCGGAGGTCTACCAGGAGTACCAGCGCGCACTGGCCCGAGAGGGGCTGGCCGACTTCGACGACCTGATGCTGGGCGCCTACCGCCTGCTGAAGGGGGAGCCCGACCTGCTGGAGCGCATGCAGAGGCGCTGGACCTACATCTTCGAGGACGAGGCGCAGGACTCGTACCGGCTGCAGGAGCAGGTTCTCCGCCTCCTGGCGGGACCGTCGGGCAACCTCGTCCGGGTCGGCGACGCCAACCAGGCCATCATGGGCAGCTTCACCACCGCCGAACCGGATCTGTTCCGCCGCTTCGGGCGGGAGCCGGGGGTTGCGGTCCGCCCCCTCACCATGGCCGGGCGCTCCAGCCGCGAGATCATCGGCCTGGCCAACGAGCTGGTGCGCTGGACCCGGGAGGAGCACCCCGACCCGGGCTGCCGGGACGCCCTGGAGGCGCAGTGGATCGAGCCGGTGCCCCCCGGGGGCGGCCAGTCCAACCCGGAGCCCGGCGGCCGGCGGGTCCTCTTCCGGGCGTTCGACAGCTACCGGGGCGAGCTGGAGGGGCTTGCCCGCATGGCTGCCCGCTCGGTGCGGGAGTACCCGGACGCCACCGTGGGCGTGCTGCTGCCCACCAACGCCATGGTGGACGAACTGCTGGCCGAGCTGCGCGCGCTGGGCGCTCCCGCTGAGGCCGTGGGCCGCACCGCCCCCATGGAGCGGCTGCGCCTGGCGTCAGACCTCCTGGCCGCCCTGGCCTTCCTCGCCGCCCCGCACATGTCAGAACGCCGGGAGGCCGTACCGGGGTTCGAGCCGTACCTGGACGGCTGGCTCGAGGCGGCCTGCCTGCCGGCCGACGAGCTGCTGCTGCGCATGGCCTCGGACCTCCGCCTGACCGGAGCGGACCTCGCACTGGCGCAGTACCTGGCCCTCCGGGCTCGCCGGCTGCTGGAGGAGGAGCCGCTCTACGGCCTGGCCGACGTGGCCCGGGAGCTGGCGGAGGGCCTGAAGACGTCAGGCTGGCTGGCCGAGGCGCTCTACGACCGGCGGGGGTTCGAGCCGGTGCCCGGCGTGGTCTACGTGACCACCTGCCATTCTTCCAAGGGGCTGGAGTGGGACACCGTCTACGTCGGCGGCCTCACCCGCGCCCAGTTCCCCGGCGCCCTGACCGACTGGACCCCCGCGGAGCTCTGGTTCCTGCCCGAAGACCACGCGAACCCCGAAGCGGCGGCGGTGGCGCTCCTGGACCGCCTCGTCGCTGCTGCGACGGGGGGTGGCGCGCCGGAGAGATCCGTCGACTCCCCTGTCGACGGGCCTCACGACGACCCTGTGGCCCGTGCCAAGCGCGAACACATCGCCGAGAGGCTCAGGCTGCTCTACGTCGCGATCACCCGGGCCAGGTGCAACCTGCTGCTCTCCTTCCACCGGGAGAACCAGCGGGGACGGAAAGCCCTGCCCACCCCGGCGCTCGTGCACCTGAGCCAGTTTGCGGCGAAGGCGAGGTGACAGGCCCGTGTCGTTGACCCCGCACCAGAAGCTGGCCGAGCGGCACCTGAGCGCCCTGGCCCTGCGGCTCTTCACCGAGTGCCCCCTGCGTTTCAGGCGCCGGTACATCGACGGCCTCCAGCTCGCCGGCCTGCCCGACGACCCTGACGAGCAGCGCGCGCTGCGCCAGGGCGAGCGGTTCCACCTGATGGCCCGCCGCTACTACGCCGGCCTGCAGCCCGGCACGCTCGGCGACGCCGGCGAGCGGGCGGAGCTGGAGGGCTGGCTGGACCGGCTGCGGCGCTACCTGCCGCGGGACCCTGAGAAGGTCTACTACCCGGAGCTGGAGCTGCGCCTGAAAGAGCCCTTCGAGCAGCCTTCCGGACCCGATCAGCCTGCCCTGCGCCTCATGGCCAAGTTCGACCTGCTGACGGTGGAGTCCGACGGCACGGCGACCATCTACGACTGGAAGACGCTGCGGCGGATGCCCGCACACCAGCGGCTGGCGGAAGCGTTCCAGACGGTAGTCTACCGCTACGTGCTGTGCGCGGCCGGCGGGGCCTACGCCCCCGGGGGCAGGTTCGACCCCGGCCGGGTGACGATGGTCTACTGGAACCCGCTGCGGGGCGGCGTGGAGGAGCGGTTCCCCTACGGCGCCGAGCCGTTCGCCGCGGACGGCGAACGGCTGCGCCGGGTGGTGTCCGAGATCCTGTCCACACCGCCGGACGGCTTCCTCCCGACCGGCGACGAGCGCATCTGCGCCCGCTGCGAGTACCGGCCCCTCTGCCACGGCCAGGCGGCGCACTGGGCCGACGGCGAGGGAGCGGACGTGGACGTGCCCGTGGAGGAGGAGCTGTCAGAGGAGGTCGCGGGCGGCGGTGACGACCCGGCCGACCTGCCGCTGCCGTAAGAGCTGGCGCAGGATCGGAAGCAGTGTGGCACAGCTTCCGCGGCCGGCCTGGTGCGCTGCCTCGGGGCCCCAGCTGGTCTTCCCGGACGCGACAGTGGGCTGGACGCTGCGTCCAGCCCACTGCTCGCATCGCAACACCCGGTGCTCAGCGCTTCACGCGCGCTGCTCACACCCTGAAGTTCCCCACCTGCTCCTTCAGCCCGGTGGTGATCTGGTTCAGGCTTTCCGCATGGCTGGCCACGCCGTCGGCGACGGCGGCCAGCTCTTCGACCGAGGCGGAGACCTGCTCCGCCGCGGCGGCGTTCTGCTGCGCGGCGTCGACGATGGCCGAGACGGTGGAGAGCGCCTCGTTGGCGCTGTCGGCCATCTCCTCGGTGGCGGCCGTGTTCTCCGCCGTGACGGCGGCGAAGCCCTCGAAGGCCTTCATCGCCACGTCCACCTCCCGCTGGAGGTTGGCGGCGCCGACTGCCACTTTGCGCACGTCCTCGGCTGCGCGCCTCACCGTCTGCAGGATCTGCTCCAGCTGCTCACCGGCCCGGGACGCCAGCCGGCCGCCCTGCTCGACCTCGGTGGAGCCCTCCGCCATGGACTCGACCACCTGGGCCGTGCGCTCCTGGATCTGCGTGATGAGGGCGCTGATCTCCTGGGCGGAGGCAGCCGAACGCTCCGCGAGCCGCCGGACCTCCTCGGCCACGACGGCGAAGCCGCGCCCGTGCTCCCCGGCCCGGGCCGCCTCGATGGCGGCGTTCAGCGCCAGCAGGTTGGTCTGGTCCGCGATCTCCGAGATCACCGCCGTGATCTGGCCGATCTGTGCGGATGCCTCCTCCAGTTCGCCCATCCGGGCGGTGGACATGCCGACGACCTCCCGAATCCGGGCCATCGACTGCACCATCTCCTCCACCGCACCGGCGCCCTCGGAGGCGATGCGGGCCGCCTCCTCTGCGCTGCCCGCCACCTGGTCGGCCTGCGCGGTCATCTGCTCGATGGCCTTGGCCGCACGGTGCAACAGCGACGATGCCTCCTCCAGGTCGCCGGAGGAGCGGTTCGCCCCGGAGGCGATCTGCCGGATCGACTCACGCAGCTCCTGAATGACCGTGTCGATGTTCCGGGCTGCGGCGGCCTGCTGCGAGGTGCCCTCGGCCACCACGGTCACGGCCCTGGCGGCGTCCTGCGCAGCAGATGCGGCCTGGGCCGCCGCCGAAGACAGGTCGCCCGAGACCTGAAGGCCCGTCTGCACCGTGCCCTGCATCCGCACGACCAGGTCGCGCAGAAAGGCGACCATCTGGTTGAAGCTGCCGGCCATCTCCGCCAGCTCGTCCCGCCCCCTGACGTTCTCCAGAGCCCGGGTCACCTCGGGGGTGAGGTCCCCTGACGCCAGGCGCCGCGCCGCCTGCGCAAGCGCCTCCACAGGCCTCGTGATCTTCCGGGCGACCAGGAAGGAGATGGCGAGCCCGAGCAGCACCGCCAGCCCCGCCGCCCCCGCGGCGATGATCTGTGTCAGCTGGACTGCCTCAGCCGCCTCCCGTGAGGTCTGCTCCACCCGCGTCCGGTGGTGCTCCAGCAGGCTGGCCAGGGCCGCGCTGTTGTTGTTCCGGACCGTCTCGAGCGAACGGCTCATCCAGTTGATCTCGGCCTGCTCAAAGCGGTCCCGACTGAGGAGGCGCTCGGCGAAGGCCACGAACTCGGTGAAGCGGCGCTGCACGCCGTCGATCAGCGTGGCCATTTCCGCATCGCCGTCGGCCGCCTGGGCCAGACTATCGAGCATCGCACTCACCCGGTTCCGGGTCTCCATAAACGTCTGCTTCTGCGCCGGATCAACCGTGGCGGTGTAGGCGGAAGCTGCGTAGGCCAGTTCGATCAGGTCGCGCTCAAGCTGCTGCACCTCAACCATCCGCAGCAAAGCCTGCTCCTTCGCGGTGTTCGCCTGCTGCACCGTCTGCAGTCCCCAGTTGCCGACCCACGCGACGAGCGCCGTGAGCGCGATGAGCAGGATGGAGAGTCCGAACAGGCGTCGCTGGACCGTCCACTTCATCAACGAATACCCCTTTCACCCGACCCGACGTGATCCGGAGAAAGTAACTCGGTAACACAAGTATAGTGTCAATGGTTGACTGTTTCAAGTTTGCTACAACCTATCAGGCAAGATCCGGAGCCATAATCTGCCTGAGGCCGTCACGGGTAACGGGCACTCACCGTCTTAAACATGGCAGTTACAAAAATCCTGCTTTCGGAGGGAAACGCTGTGGAGCGTCCTGGAGCTTTTCAGTTGAAGGGTCCCGTGACCCTCGTCGGTCCCGAGCTTCGGGTGGGCGATGTGGCCCCCGCCTTCACCGCCGTGGCCAATGACCTCACCACGGTGGAGTCGTCCGCCTTCGCGGGCAAGGTGCGCATCATCTCCTCGGTGCCGTCGCTGGATACGGGCGTGTGCGACACCCAGACCCGCAAGTTCAACGAGGCGGCTTCCAGCCTCGGCGAGGGGGCCGTGGTGCTGACCATCTCCTGCGACCTGCCCTTCGCGCAGAAGCGCTGGTGCGGCAACGCCGGCGTCGACCGGGTGGTCACCCTGTCGGACTACCGGGATCACGCCTTCGGCAAGGCATACGGCACCTACATCAAGGAGCTGGCCCTGCTCTCCCGGGCTGTCTTCGTCGTGGACCGGAACGACCGCGTCGTCCACGTGGAGTACGTGCCTGTCGCCGGGCAGGAGCCCAACTACGACGCCGCTCTTGAGGCGGCCCGGGCTGCGCTGTAAGCGAGTCGTGCTTGGAGAACATCAGGGCCGACCCTTTGCAGGGTCGGCCCTGTCGACGATCAGCCCGTGCACGAATCCAGGTCCGGCTCCACGTGAACCTGCACCGCGCCCACGTCGGCCAGGCTCGTCAGGGCCTGCTCCACCCGGTCGGCCACGGCGTGCGCCTCTACGACGGTCAGGTGGCGGGGGACGAGGACGGTGACGTCTACGGCCACCGTGTTGCCCAGCGAGCGGGCCCGCAGGTCCTGCACGCCGGTGACCCCCTCGATGCCGGTGACGACGCCGTGCAGCGCCGCGATGCGCTCCCGGTCGGCGAACCCGTCCATCAGCATGTGTGCGGCGCCTGAGCCGATGGACCAGGCCGTGCGGGCGACGAGCACCGCCACCGCCAGGCCCGCCAGCGGGTCCGCCCAGGTCCAGCCCACGTTGCTGCCCACAATGCCCGCGGCCGCTCCGAGGCTGATCAGCGCATCGGAGAGGTGGTCGTACGCCGCCGACTCCAGGGCGCTGCTCCCGCACCGCCGCGCGAGCCGCAGGTTGTAGGCGTAGACGGCCAGCAGGAGCGCGGCGGAGCCCAGCGCCACCCAGAGGGACCAGCCCTGCGGCGCCTCGCGCCCGGGCGCCACCAGCGAGAGGACGGCGCTGCGGCCCACCTCGAGGCTGGCGATCCCCATGATCGTGGCCACGATCAGCGAGGCCACCCCTTCGGCCCGGGCGTGGCCGTACCGGTGTTCTTCATCGGCCGGCCGCTGGGCGACCATCAGCCCCAGCAGCACGGCAACCGAGCCCAGGACATCAGTGGCGTTGTTCACCCCGTCGGCCGTGATGGCCTGCGAGCCCGCAAGCCAGCCGACGGTCAGCTTCGCGGCGGTGAGAAGGCAGTACGTGGCGATGCTCAGCCAGGCACCCTTCTGACCTTGCGACTGCTGCGGGGCCGGATTCGTCTCTACCACCGCGCGTTCCCCCAGTCTGAACGTGGCCAGGGGTTTCCCTTCGGCCAAAAAGTTTCCGGCGGGAAAAACTCCATAGACGACGCAAGACCCGCACCGCTGGTCAAGCGGCACAGGTCTTTGTCATCCCATATGGAAATGGTAGCATGCGCACGGCGGTCCTGACAACCGAAGTGCCTGGAAATAGGGCGAAGAGACCAGGTCTATGGTGCCATGTGACTACGGCGCCGAGGGCCCCTCGCCGGACTGCGCTTCCTCGCAGTCGCACTCGCTGTCCAGCATGTGCTCCATCGCGCCGGTGGTGACGCAGAGGATGCGCGCAGGGGTGGTGCCGCAGTTCTCCACCCGGTGCGGGATGTACCCGTTCCAGTGGAGCGAGTCCCCCTCGCCGAGGATGAGTTCCTCGTCCCCCTGCCGGTAGCGCACCGAGCCCTGCAGGACCAGGTGGCACTCCTCGCCCTCGTGGGCGTGGTGGTCGCCGCCGGTGGCGGCGCCCGGCGCCAGCTCGATCAGCATCATCTTCAGGCTCCGGCCCGGGGCGGAGAGCAACTGCACGCTCAGCCCCTCGCTGCCCAGGGAGTACCCCTGCCGCTCGTTCGCCCGCACCACGTGGGCCCGCTCCTCCTGGGAGATGAGCAGCAGGGCGATGGGCACGCCGAGCCCGGCCGAGAGCCGGTCGAGGGCCTGGAGCGAGGGCGAGGCCTTATCGTTCTCCAGCTGGCAGATGAAGCCCTTCGACAGGCCGCTGCGCTCCGAGAGCTCCTGGAGGGTGATGCCCTTCTGCGTGCGCGTCTGTCGAATGCGATGGCCCAGGGACATGGCTTTACCTCCTCGGTAGGTCAGGCCAGGTCGGTGGCAGCCGCGGAGGTGTACCCTGGCACGTAGACGCCGGCGTCGAGCACCCGCTTCAGGGCCTGGCGGGCCCGGTGGAGGCGGGCCTTCAGCGCGCCGACCTCGATGCCCAGCATGTCGGCCACCTGGCTGTTGGAGAGGTCCTCCAGGTCCCGCAGCTCCAGGAGCCGCCGCTGGCTCTCGGGCAGCTTGTCGAGCGCGGCCCGCACCACGTTCTCACGGTACTGCTGCTCGAGGTAGACGTCGGGGTTGTCGGCGGGCTCGTCGTCCAGGATCGCCAGGGAGGTGGACGGCGAGAACTCCAGGGCCGCCTCCAGCGACTCCGCAGCCGTACGCCCGCGCTTGCGGCGGATGTCGAGGCAGGTGTTGGCCGCCAGCCGGTACACCCAGGTGCCGAAACGGGAACGACCCTGGAACTTGGGCAGCGCCGCCATCAGCTTTACCAGGATCTCCTGCACGGCGTCCAGGGCGTCGTGGTGGTTGCCCAGCATGCGGTACGAGAGGCGGTAGAGCCGGTCCTCGTACCGCCGGACGATCTCCTCAAAGGCCGCCTTGTTCCCCTTCAGATAGGCGGCCACCAACTCCTCGTCGGTCGGTACGGCCACCGGGTGAGGCCGCTGCTCGGGAATGTGGCTGACCGGTACCTCGGAGAGTGCTGCGCTCGTGCCTGCCATCTAGGAAGACCTCCCCTCAAGGCACTTCTATGTAATGGGGTAAACTTCGTTTGGTCTGATTAAACATTACCACGTGGGTTTGCCGGAAGTCAACGGGGTTTGCTAGAACAAAACCTGATTTTCTCAAGGCTGATGTATAATAAATGCGTATACCGTCTCCCGCATACCAAAATGGAACGCCCCGGCTGCGGGGCAGACTGAAATGCGGGAGGTGTTGCAGATGAGCGAGCAGCCCCAGGGCTGCACCGGCGAGCGGTGCAAGGTGCCGGGTATGTACAGCTGCACGTCCGGAGAGAAGCAGTACTACGGCGAGGGTGAGCCGTTCGGTCCCTGCCCGGCCACGGGCCGGGAGACCCGCTGGGTGCGGGTAACCTAGCGAGGTGCCCGGGGGAGACTAGGTGCGGGAGGTGATGGGCATGTACGCCGACCCGCGCGTGACGCCCACGGGCGACACTGCACCCGACAACCCGGCTCTGGGCCGGCTGACCGTCGAGCGGCTGGGGCTCGAGCTGGCCGCCGAGCTCGGCGTGGATCCCAGCGGCCTTACCCCGGCCGGGCTGAGCCACGAGGCCGTCCGCCGGTACGAGGCCGAGACCCACAGCCCGAACCAGCAGGGAAACGGCTGAGACGCGCGGGACTGCCCCCTTTCGGGGGCAGCGCCGCGTCAGAGGGTGAACGTTCCGCCCTCGGTCTCGATCAGTTGGAGGATCTGCTCCTCCGCGCCCGTCTCGGCGTTGATGTAGACCAGGAAGATGCCGTCGTCCATCCTCCCCTGGAACTCGTAGGCGAGCCGCTCGCCGGTACCCGCCGCGTCCGGGATGAGCGCCAGCTGCACCCGGGTGACCTGCAGGGCGGGGTTCAGCCTGGCCCTGGCCTCATCGGCCGAGATGCGCGGCGCGGGCAGCGTGCGCGGACGGTGGTGGGTCAGGTACTGCCGGGCGTCGAGCCCCAGCACCTCGCCGTTGTCCAGGGCCACTTTCACCTTGGCCTGGTCGGGGTAGACGATCACGTCCCCCTGCCGGTAGGCGTAGGCGACGAAGGCCGTGCCGTCCTGCACCTGGGCGAAGGTGGGCACCATATCGGGGTATCCGACCCGGGCCAGGTACTCCCGGCCGATGGCCCGGGCCCGCTCCAAGTCCAGCGTCGGGCTGCCCAGCACCCTGTCGTTCAGCAGCGTCAGCAGGCGGCCGCCCTGCAGGGTGATCTCGGCGGTGACGGTGTAGGTGCTGCCGCGGGATGCCGCCGGCGCCAGCCGGAAGGAGAAGGCCGGGAGGTTGCCGCCCGTCTCCGTCACGTCCACGGTGCGGTAGCTGTCGAAGTTGGGCAGCAGGGAGGCCAGACGCTGCCCGGCCTCCTCCCGGGAGACGGCGGGGCCGGAGAGCGCCGGCGGCGTCTGGTTCACGTGGTCGGAGAACGGGCCGTCGTAGATGAAGACGGGCATCTGCTCGAACTTGGTGGCCATCTGCGCCCAGCCGCCGTCCAGCAGCGCGGCCATGGCCGGGCTCTGGGCGCCGGCCGTCGCAACCGGCGGTTCGACGCGGCGGAACAGCGTGGACCAGCTCAGCCGGACCGGCCGGTGCCAGCGGAAGCCGCCCCGGTTATACTGGGTCAGCATCTCGTTCAGCTGCTGGCTCAGTGCGGCCGACTCCCGGCGCAGCCGCGCGAGTTCGGCACGTTCTGCCTCGGTCATGGGGCGGCCCGCGGCCTCGTCCCGCAGGAGAGAGAGGGAGAAATCGCCCACCTGCTGGAGGAACTTGCCCGTGGCGGTGGAGACCTCGGGCGGGAGGGGGAGGGACGCGAAGGCGGCGACGGCCGCGGCGGCGTGCCGGTTGACGTCGGCCATGTAA
Organism: Symbiobacterium terraclitae; assembly: GCF_017874315.1. Classification (NCBI taxonomy): domain Bacteria; kingdom Bacillati; phylum Bacillota; class Clostridia; order Eubacteriales; family Symbiobacteriaceae; genus Symbiobacterium; species Symbiobacterium terraclitae. Next base: position 123,503 of record NZ_JAGGLG010000002.1, read on the forward strand.
CGCATGTTCTGCCGCTCGCTGCCCGTGGCGAGCCCCTTGCCCAGCATCGCCTGGATCTGCTCCACGTGATGGGCCATGTCGACGAAGTTGCGCTGCCGCTCCGCCTCCAGGGCGTTGGCCAGCAGCTGGTTGTGCTCGTTCAGCTGGAAGGTCCAGGCCGCCCATACCGCGATGGCGATGGCGCCCAGCAGGCTGACAGAAAGCCAGGTCAAGACGCGACGCATGGGCTCATCCTCCTACTTGGCGAAGACGTGGTTACCGATCCGCTTGATGATGGGCCGCGTCCATATCCAGCCGCTGCTCGCCTTTTGCGGGTTCCAGAAGAACAGGGCGCCGCCCGAGGGGTCCCAGCCGTTCAGCGCATCCTGGGCGGCGCGGATCGCGCTGGACGTGGCCGGTGCGTAGATCGTGCCGTTGGTGACCGACTCGAAGGCGTGGGCCTGGTAGACCACGCCGGCCAGGGTGTTGGGAAAGCGGGAGTCGCGCACCCGGTTCAGGATGACCGCGGCCACCGCGACCTGTCCCTCGTAGGGCTCGCCCCGGGCCTCGGCCGAGACCACCCGCGCGAGCAGGTCGCGCTCTCCCTCCCGGCTGCCCGCGGCTGCGGTCGTCTGCGCCGTGGCTGCCCCGCCGGGCGCGCCGCCCCAGTAGCCGAGCGCCGCCCAGGTTTCGGGCCCGACCACCCCGTCGACGGTGAGCCCGTTGCGCTTCTGGAAGAGTGTCACGGCGGCGTAGGTCTGGCGGCCGTAGATGCAGTCCACGGCGCCCGTGTAGTACCCCCACGCCTTGAGCCGGCGCTGGGCCACGCAGACATCGTTTCCACGGCTCCCCCAGCGCAGGGTGGCCCGTGCCTGGGCCTGCGCATTCCAGGGGAACGTGATGACCAGAAGCACGGCGACAATGGCCGCTGCCAGCGCACGCGTTGCCATCCTGTTACAGCCTCCCTGTGTCGCTCTTCCCTTCACCTCCCTAACGTGCCACGGCCCGGCCCGAAGTATGCCAGGGGGATTGCCCGGCCGGAACGCAAGGGGTATACTGAAGGCAGCATCATACTGGCAGAGAGCCGCTAGGGGAGCCGTGGAAACGGCTGAGAACCGGGGTGAACCCCGGGACCCTGTCACCTGATCCGGGTAATACCGGCGTAGGGAAGCGAGCCTCGCGGACCTCCGTTCCGCAGCTCGCTGGGCTGCGGTTTTTTCGTGCCACGAGAATGCGAGTATGCTTGGTCGCATGGAGGTGTCCGGATTGTCTGATGCCCGTCATCGTCTGCTCCGCCTGGTCGAAACCGCCGTCATGATCGGGGCGGCCGTCGCCCTGTCGTTCGTGAAGGTCTGGGAGATGCCACAGGGCGGTTCCATCACCCTCGGCTCCATGGTTCCGATCATCCTGATCGCGCTGCGCTACGGCGCAGGGTGGGGCGTCACCGCCGGGGCCGTTGCCGGTATCCTGCAGTTCATCATCAAGCCCGAGTTCTACCACCCCGTTCAGGTCCTGTTGGACTACCCCGTCGCCTTTGGCGCGCTGGGCCTCGCGGGCCTCGCCCGGGGAAGCGGCGTGCTCGCGCAGGCCTGGCTGGGCGCGCTGGCGATCGCCGGCCGGTTCGTGGCGCACCTCGTCTCCGGCGTGGTCTTCTTCGGCGAGTACGCGCCAGCCGGGCAGAGCCCCTGGATCTACTCGGCCATCTACAACGGTACCTACCTGCTGCCCGAGGCCGTGCTGAGCGGCGTGCTGCTGATGGCGCTGCTGCCCGCGCTGGAGCGGGCGCTGCCGACCCGGGCGCGCTCGGTACACTAGTTCGTCCCGTGCGCAACAGTGGAAACCGACCCGGCCGGGGCGCGTGGGTGCAGGCAGGCACCCCGCGTTCCCGGCCGGGTCGGAGCGCGCCTGCACCCGCTCCCGCGATCCGCACACCTTCGTCATAACGAAGAGGGGAGGTCGCACAGGATGCGGGCAAGGTTTAACCCGGCCCTGGTGGTGGCCGCGGCCATCGCCGCCGTCTGGGCCGGCGCGTGGCTGATCGGCTACCTGGCGGGCTACTCCGGCGAGCCGGAGACGTTCCTCAGGCCGTGAGGAAGACTAGTCCCATCCCGCGCCGAGCGCCCGGGCGGGCAGTGCCCCAAGGGGGCCGGAGCAGCGGAGATGGAGAGAAAGAAGGATGATCATTGGAACACCAGGAGCCAGTCGTCTACCTGCCCACCGAGGCGGGGACCGCCATCGGACCGGATGGGCGCAAGATGGTCTTCTTCAGGGTGCCCCCGCTGGAGCTGATGATCAAGCAGGTGCTGGCCTCGCAGCCAAAGGAGTACTCGTACCGGTGGGGTTACCATCCCGGTGAGCGTATGTACGTGCTGCTGTTCGGCTGGCCCAGCGGCCACGGCGCCGGGCTGGCGATCCCCGAGGGCCCGGGCGACGCCGTGCTGAACTTCATGCTGGGCACCAGCGACCTGTATATCACGGTCGAGCCGGTTGCGGAGCGCCTGTCCGGACAGGTGACCCCGGAGGTGATCGACCGGCTCCGCTACGGGCTGACCGTTCACCTGCCCGACGTGAAGTTCAAACCGGAGGACGGCGACTGAAATGGCTTCGTGGACGGAGACCGTGCTCTGCGAGAGCCTCGGCCTGCGGCCCGGCGAGCGGGTGCTAATCATGGCGGATGCCCCGCTGGCCGAGGCGGCCGAGGCTTTGGCCGCGGCCGCCGGGGAGGCGGGCGCGGGGCGCGTGGCACGGTTCGCCCTCCCGGAGCCGCGGGCCGGCCTCCAGCTGGTTCCCCGGGGCCTGGCCGCGGCGGCGGGCGGGGCGGACGTGCTGGTCTGCCTGCGGTCGGACCTCGACCTCGCCCGTGAGGACGCGCCGGTGCGGGCCGCCCGGGGCGCCCTCCGGCAGGCCGGGCGCGGCCGCCTGGCCGTGCTGGCCCAGGTCGACCTGGCCGTCCTGGAGGCGACCCTCGAGCACGGCCTGGCCGAGGTGGAGCGCCGGGCAGAGGAGCTGGCCGGACGGATGCGGGCGGCCGCGGGCGCTCACCTGACGGCCCCCGGCGGCACCGACCTGCGGCTCTCCTGGGCGGGACGGCCGGTCCTGGCGGAGACGGGCCGGCTCCAGGAGCCGGGGAGCGCCGGCAACCTGCCACCGGGAGAGGCCTACGTGGCGCCCCACGAGGCCCGGGCGGACGGGCGGCTGGTGGTGGACGTCGCCCTGGGAGACATCCCCCTGGACGGGCCGGTGGCGCTCACGTTCCGCCAGGGCAGGGTGGTGGAGGTGGCCGGCGGGAAGGCCGCGGCCGAGCTGCGGCGCCGGCTGGGCGACGACCCCTGGGCCTGGACCATCGGCGAGTTCGGCCTGGGCGCCAACCCGCATGTGGCGCCCTGCGACCGGGTGTCCCTGGCGGAGAAGGCGCTGGGCACGGCACACGTGGCCCTGGGCGGCAACCGGGCGTTCGGCGGCCGCAACCCCGCCCCCACCCACTACGACTGCGTGATCGCCGCACCCGCGGTGCGATACCTGGACGCGTAGAAGGGCCTGCCCCCTCGGGGACAGGCCCTTCCATGTCACGCCTCTGCGCGGTCCTCTCCGGTCTCCGGGTCGTCGGCCTCCGCCGCCCCGAACAGGCCCAGGTGGCCCAGGCCGGTGCCGGTGGCCGGCACGTCGAGGGCCGAGGGCAGGCTCTCGAGGATCCGGCCGGAGATCTCCAGCAGCCCCTGGATGGCGGGCCAGACGGCTTCCAGGGCAGGCTCCAGGATCGCGGTCCACTCCACCACCACGGGCTCCGGCGCGTAGCTCCAGCCGGTGGATGGGTACGTGTCGGCGGGCTTCTGTGCGCCCCAGCCGGGGCTGCCTTTCCAGGCGGGCGGCTGCGGATTCCAGCCGGGGCCGCCCGACCAGGGGCCCTGCTGGGAACTCCAACCGGGACCGCCGGGCAGCTGCGAGCCCCAGCCTGGGCTGCCCGATCCGGCATGTGGCTGCCATCCCCAACCTGAACCGTCCGGCCAGGCGGACGGCGGGTAACCCCAGCCAGGCCATGCCTTCCCGGCGTACGGCGACCACGGGGGCCGGCCCGGCGGCGGGTACGGATGCGGCATCTGCGTCACACCTTCCTGAGGGGGGTCTCTCCATTCTATGGCCGGGCCCCCCGGGAGGGTGTGGCCTGTGCTAGACCACCGGGTTGGCGAGCGTGCCGATGCCGGGGACGTGGATCTCGATCAGGTCGCCGGGGCGCATGGCGCCGACGCCCCTGGGGGTGCCGGTGAGCACCAGGTCGCCGGGCAGCAGCGTCATGATGTGCGAAAGGTGGCTGAGCAGCTTCGGCACCGGGTGGAGCATCTGGCGGGTGGAGCCCGACTGCCGCACCTCGTCGTTGCAGGTGAGCGTGATCAGCGCGTCCGAGGGGTCGATTCCCGCCGTGACCACCGCAGGACCGCAGGGGCAGAAGGTGTCGAACGACTTGGCCCGCCCGAAGCCGAACGGCGCATCGGCGCGCTGGAAATCCCGGTCCGAGACGTCGTTGGCAATGGTGTAGCCGAATACGTATTGAAGGGCGTCCTCCTCGGCGACGTTCTTCATCCGCCGGCCGACCACCACTGCCAGCTCGGCCTCCCAGTGGACGGTGTGCTCCGGGTGCGGCAGCACGATGGCCTCGCCGGGTCCGATGAGCGCGGAAGGGGCCTTCAGGAAGAACATGGGCTCCGGCGGGGCGACGTTGCCCAGCTCGGCGGCGTGGTCCTGGTAGTTCCGGCCGATGCACACGATCTTCGAAGGCTCGACGGGGGCAAGCAGCTGCACCGAATCCAGCGGGAAGACCCTGCCGGTGGGGCGGCCGCCGGCGTACGGGGCGGCGTCCAGCTCCTCGACGCTCCCGCCCGCTGCAACGCCCCAGCGGGCCGGGGCGTCTTCGGCCACGTAGCGGATGTAGCGCATGCGTCACCACCTCGCTCACTACTTCTGCGCCCCGGGCGCGAATCCTCTGCATATCCTTGCAGAAGCCGTACCTACTTACCCTTCGTCACCAACTAACAAGATGGAAGGCACGGGCACCCGACCCGGCCGGAGAGAGGAGAGGTGACTGAGATGGGAAAGAGTGTCTGGGTGGTTGATGCAGCGCACAGCCTGGCTGAGTTCTCCGTGAAGCACATGATGATCGCCACGGTCAAGGGTCGGTTCACGCAGATGGAGGGGCGCATCGAGGCGGACCCGCAGGACATCACCGGGGCCTCGTTCGAGGGCAGCGTCGCCACAGCTTCGATCAACACCGCCGACGAGGCGCGGGACCAGCATCTGCGCTCGGCCGACTTCTTTGACGCCGAGAACCATCCCACCCTCACGTTCAAGAGCACCCGCATCGAGCGCGACGGCGACGACTACAAGATGACCGGCGACCTGACCATTCGGGGCGTCACCCGTCCGGTCACGTTCGACCTGGAGTTCGAGGGCACCGGCAAGGATCCGTGGGGCAACGAGAAGATCGGCTTCTCGGCCACGACCAAGATCAGCCGCAAGGACTTCGGCCTCACCTGGAACGCGGCGCTGGAGACCGGCGGTGTGCTGGTGGGCGACCAGGTCAAGATCGAACTGCACCTGGAGGCGACCAAGCAGGCCTAGGCGCCGGCCGAGGGCAGTGCCAGCATTTGGCCTGATGTGAGATCAGTGCGGATTCCCCGCGGCGCGGCGAGGTCATGTATACTGAACAGGTTAGGTGACTCAACTATCCAGCAATATTCGAGGTGACCTCGCTTGAACAGATGGATCGCCCTCGCCGCCGCGGCGGCCCTGCTGGCCGGATGCGCCGGCGGCCCCGCCCGGTCGCCTGCGCCTGCGGGCCAGCCTGCGGCCTCCGCAGCATCCGAGCCGTCCGGTTCACCAGATCCGGCAGCGGGCAACGCAGAACCTGATACTCCCGTGACATCCGAACCGGATCCAGTGGCGCCCGCTCCCGACCACGAGGGCGAGCCTGCCGAGCTGACCTTCCAGGTGCACAGCGTCCCCGCGCCCGCCCTGGCCGACCTGCCTGCTGACCTGCAGGCCGAGATCAACGCGATCTCTGCGTGGGAGGCGGCTGAGCGGGCGGCGCTCTGGCGGCACGGCGTCACGCTGGCGGTGCCGCTCACCGTCGCCCCCACCCTGTCCGACCAGCTGGCCCCCGCCCGCCCGACCGGCGTGGACCGGGCCTGGGTCAGGCTGGTCGGCGCGGACGGGGACGCCGGTGCGTTTTACTTCCATGTGCAGGTGACCCGCCGTGACGCCGCGGGCCGCCTCGAGGTGGCGGGCGAAGACGTCGTGGCGGTCAGCCTGCTGGAGGGCGGCGCCCCCCTGGTGACCGGCTATGCCCACGCCGCACCGGCGGAGGCGGATGGCCGGGCCGGCGGTACGGTGGCGGTCTGGGCCGGCGCGGGTCCCGAGAGCTACACGGCCCCGGAGATGCTGCAGCTGCCGGCGCCGGTGGTGACCGACGCCGCGGGCAGCCACCTGGTTCCGGTCGCCGCTCTCGAGGCGGTATGGGAGGTGGCCTGGCTGCCGGACGGATCGGCGGCCCTGGTCCTGGGCGAGGGCGTCCGCACCGCGGCGCTGCCGGTGACCGACATCGGCGGCCAGCCCTACGTGCAGGTGGCCGATCTGGTGGCGGCCGTGGACGGGGCCCGCACCGCCTCGGCGGAGGCCAGTTACGCCTACGCCGTGGAGTGGCGGCCCGACCTGGGGCAGCTCTGCCTCTGGCGGGACGCCCGGCATCCGATCTCGTGACGGCCACATCACGGCAATGCGGAAGGGGCTGCCCACCCAAGGGGCAGCCCCTGTGCAATGTATCGACTAGACGTTGAAGCGGAAGGTGACCACGTCGCCGTCCTGCATCACGTACTCCTTGCCCTCGAGCCGCACCTTGCCGGCCTCGCGGGCGGCGGCCATGGAGCCGGCAGCCACCAGGTCGTCATAGGAGACGACCTCGGCCCGGATGAAACCCCGCTCCATGTCGGAGTGGATCTCCCCGGCCGCCTGGGGCGCCTTGGTGCCCCTGCGGATCGTCCAGGCCCGGGACTCCATCTCGCCGGCGGTGAGGAATGAGATCAGGTTGAGAAGGCTATAGCCGTGCTTGATCACCCGGTCGAGGCCCGATTCGGTCAGGCCCAGGTCGGCGAGGAAGAGCGCCCGCTCCTCGTCGTCCATCTCGGCCAGCTCGGCCTCGATCTTTGCGGAGATCGGCACGACCTCGCTGCCCTCGGCGTCGGCCAGTTCCTTCACCCTGGCCACGGCCGGCACGGCGAACGGGTCCGCCACCTGGTCCTCGGCGACGTTGGCGATGTACATCACCGGCTTGGCCGTGATCAGGTGCAGGTCCCGAAGCACCTTCACCTCGTCCTCGTTCTGGGGCGTCACGCTGCGGGCGGGGCGGCCGGCCTCCAGCGCCTCCTTCAGCCTGACCAGCAGGCCGTGCTCCACCTGGGCCTCACGCACGCCCGCCTTCGCCGTCTTGGCCACCCGGTCGAACCGCCGGTCCACCGTCTCCAGGTCGGCCAAAGCCAGCTCGAGGTTGATCACCTCGATGTCGGAGACGGGGTCCACCTTGCCGCTGACGTGAGTGATGTTGGGATCCTCGAAGCAGCGCACCACGTGGGCGATGGCGTCGACCTCACGGATGTGGTGCAGGAACTTGTTGCCCAGGCCCTCGCCCTGCGAGGCGCCCTTCACGATGCCTGCGATGTCGATGAACTTGATGGTGGTGGGCACGATGCGCCCTGAGTTGAACATCTTCGCCAGCACGGGCAGCCGGGCGTCGGGCACGTCCACCACGCCCACATTGGGCTCGATGGTGCAGAACGGGTAGTTGGCGGCCTCGGCACCGGCGCGGGTGATGGCGTTGAACAGGGTCGACTTGCCGACGTTGGGCAGGCCCACGATGCCGATCGAGAGTCCCATGGAAAGCCCCCCTCTGGTTCACACCCACAAGATTATATCGGATGCTTCTCTACCCTGCAATTGCAGGTAGGAGGGGATCGGAAGGCGCACGTCGTAGTTTCCAATTCCGGCCTCTCGATCCAGGAGGTGATCCCCCGTGTCGAACCTGGACTTCCTGCGGAGCCTGTCGCTCTTCCAAGGGGTCTCAGACGAGGAGTTGGCCCGCATCGCGGCCATCGCGCGCGAGCGCCATTACCGCAAGGGAACCATCCTGTTCAACGAGGGCGATCCCGGCGAGGCCATCTACTTCATCAAGAAGGGCAGGGTCCGGGTCTCCCGGCTCGCGGCCAACGGCCAGGAGCAGGTGCTGCGGGTGTGGGGGCCGGGCAGCGAGGTCGGCCTCGTGGTGCTGGCGGACAAGGCGCCGTACCCGGCCACCGCGCAGGTGACCGAGGACTCGGTGCTGATCGTCTTCCGGGTGGACGACCTCCAGGCGCTGATCCCGGAGAGCCGCGCCCTGGCAGCCAACGCCTTCTGCCTGGTGGGCCGGCGCCTCCGGCTTGCCCGCGACACCGCCCACGATCTGGCGGTGCACTCCACCCACGGACGGCTGGCCAACCTCCTGCTGCGCATGAGCGAGGAGCAGGGGTCGAACACCTTCACTCTGGGCATGACGCACCAGGAGATCGCCGGGATGATCGGCACCAGCCGCGAGACGGTGACCCGGGCGCTGGCCGACTTCCGGCGCACCCGCTGCATCGCGGTGCAGGGGGAAACGGTGACCATCCTCGACGAGCGCAAGCTCAGGGAGTGGATGGGTGAAACGTGATCGTAGGTGGGGAGGGGCGGCAGCCCCCTCCCCACTTGCCGTATCAACCTGCAACCGGCGCCGGGGCGGCGTGTATGGCCCGGCGACGGGGCAGCGGGCAGCAAGCGTCGCGGGGGAAGGGGCGGGACGGGGACGAAAGCCTCCGACTTACACACCAACCTGGCAACCGGCGCCGGGGCGGCGTGTACGGCCGGGCGCCGGGGCAGCGGGCAGCAACAGGCACGGGTGAAGGGGAGGGTCAGGCACGAAAGCCTCCGACTTACATACCAACCTGGCAACCGGCGCCGGGGCGGCGTGTACGGCCCGGCGCCGGGGCAGCGGGCAGCAACAGGCGCGGGGAGGGGGGTGGGGAGGGGGCGCCAGCCCCCTCCCCACTTTCAATGTGATCCATGTCACCCTGCCGCTGCGCGAAGACGCACGGGCAAGGCCGGGAAGTCCGGGTAGAATAAAGGAAACCGCCACGAGGAGGTAGATGGCATGCAGGTGCAGCTGACCCGAACGCAGGAGCCTGCGGCCGGACAGGTTTCTACCGAGATTATCCACAGCTGCCAGGACATGCGCGTGGTGCTGGTCCGCCTCAGCCCCGGCAGCGGGCTGCCGGCCTCCAGCAGTTCCTCGTCGGTGAGCCTGCAGGTGCTCAAGGGCCGGTGCGAGATGCTTTCCGGGTGCGAGTGGGCCCCCTCGGAGGCGGGGACGATCTGGTTCTACCCGCCCGGCGAGCCTTACGCGGCCCGGGCCACCGACGAGCCGGCCACACTGCTGGTCACCTTTGCGCCACGGCCATGAGCGGACCCGGCAAGAACTCGCCCCAGGTGATCGATCCGGCACGGTCACCGGCGCTCTACGTACCCATTGGCATGGCGCTGGCCGGCGTGGCGGGGCTGATCGTCCTCCAGGCGCTGCTGCTCCACAAGGCCCCCATGATCTTCGGCCCCTTCCGCTTCAACCCCGCGGCGCTGGCGGCGGCGCACACCTTTACCCTCGGCTTCGCCACCAGCGTGATGATCGGCGCCTTCTACCAGATCACCCCGGTGATGATGCTGGGGCGGCCGGTGGCGGGGCGCCTTGCCCTGCTACAGGGCGTCGTCTACCTATGCGGGGCGTGGAGCCTCGTGTGGGGCTTCTACAGCTCCTCCGGCCCCTGGATCACCGCAGGCGGCACGGCGGCCCTGCTCTCTCTGATCCTCTTCGCCGTGCTGGTCGGGTGCTCGATGCGCTCCGCCACGCAGTGGACCGTGGCGGGCCGCTTCATGGCCGTCGGCCTCTCCTTCCTGCTCGCCACCGCCATCTGGGGCCTGGTGCTCGCCTTCAACCTGCGGTACGGGTTCATCCCCAACAGCATGGACTACTCCCCGCTGGGGGCGCACGTGCTCGTCGGCTTCGGCGGCTGGTTCATGCTGACGGTCTTCGGCGTGTCGTACCAGCTGTTCCCCATGTTCGCCCTCTCGCAGCGGCAGGACGCCCGCACCGCCCACCTGACGCTGGGCCTGCTGGGCGCAGGGCTCGGGAGCGCGTTCATCGCCCTGCTCCTCCACCTGCACCCCGGCGTCACGGCCGGTTCGCTCGTGCTGGCGGCGGCGGGCATCGGGGTCTACGCGCGGGACGCGGCGGCCATCCTGCGGCAGCGCCGCCGCAGGGAGCTGGACCTCTCCATGCGCTACGCCCTCACCGCCCTCGGCTTCCTCGGGCTGGCCCTGCCGCTTCTGGTCCTGAGCCCCATGCGCCACGGGCTGGCGGTGCCCGGGGCCTGGCTGTTCCTCGTCGGGTTCGTGGCCACCATGATCCTGGGCATGCTGTACAAGATCGTACCGTTCCTGTTCTGGCACTACCTGCTCAAGACGCGGCGCTCGAAGACCCAGCGGCTGCCCAACCTGGACCAGATGTTCTCGCTCCGGGCGGCCAGGGCCGGCTACTGGTGCTGGACCGCCGGTGTGGTCCTGACCGGACTCCTGCTGCTGGGCGGCGCCTTGGAGCTGTGGGACGCCCGGGGGCTGGTTCGGGTGAGCCTGCCGCTCAACCTCGCGGCCAGCCTGCTGTTCGCCGGGACGATTCTCCAGGTGCTGCAGGCGAAGCCGCTCGACTGAAAGGAGAGATCGACGTGGAATCCAACGTCGGAGCCGACAAGGTCAGCCTGGCGCGCACGCTGCTGCGCAACGTATACGATCCCGAGATCGGCATCAACATCATTGACCTGGGCCTTGTCTACGACCTGAAGGTGGACGACGCCAACCGGTGCCGGGTGCTGATGACCTTCACCACGGCAGGCTGCCCGGTGGGCGGCCACCTGGTGAACGAGGTCTACGAGGCCCTGGGGGTGCTGGACTTCGCAGACGTGAAGGTCGACATCACCTTCGACCCGCCCTGGTCGCCGCAGCGGATGTCCGACGAGGCGAAGCGGCAGCTCGGCTGGACGCGCTGAGGTTGCGGTTGGCAGCGGGCCGGAACTGCGATACCATACGAATGGTACCCCCCTGAACCTTACGTTGAAGGAGCGTGTCACGTTGGCAAGTTCAAGTGGCGGCCGGATGACCACGGCCCTCGCGGTGGCGGCCACTCTGGTGATCGCCGGTGTGGGCGGCTACTTCCTGGGCACCCGCACCGCGCAGCCGGGGACCGGCGCCGAGGTTGTGGCGACCGTGAACGGGGAGAAGATCACCCAGGCGGAGCTGTACGAGCAGCTGGTGGACGGCTATGGGTCCCAGGTTCTGGAAAACATGATCCTCGCCCGGCTGGTGAACCAGGAGGCGGCGAAGGCAGGCGTGCAGGTGACCGACGCCGAGTTCGAGGCCGAGCTGGCCAAGGTGAAGGCCTCCTTCGGCGGCGACCTCGCCTACGAGCAGACGATCAGGCAGTACTTCGGCATGTCCGATGCCCAGTTCCGCGACTACCTGCGGATGCAGATGACGGCCACGCGGGTGCTGGAGAAGCAGCTCGCGCCCGACGACGCCACGCTGAAGCAGCACTTCGACCAGCAGCAGGCCTCGGAGGAGACGCGCCAGATCATGGCGCGCCACATCCTGGTGGCGACCGAGGAGGAGGCCCGGGAGATCAAGGCTCAGCTGGACGGCGGCGCTGACTTCGCCACCCTGGCGCGCGCGAAGTCCACCGACCCCGGGAGCGCCGAGAACGGCGGCGACCTCGGGATGTTCGGAAAGGGCGCCATGGTCGAGGCGTTTGAGCAGGCCGCCTTCGCCCTGGGCGACGGGCAGATCTCGGAGCCCGTGCAGTCCAGCTACGGCTGGCACATCATCCAGGTGACCATCCCCGACTTCGAGCGCGACAAGGAGAAGATCCGGGAGCAGTACGTGAACGAGAAGGTGAACGAGCGCTTCACGCCCTGGCTTACGGAGCTGAGGCAGAACGCGCACGTCACCAACAAGCTCGGATAGCTGATGAGCGGGGCCAGGGGGAAACCTCTGGCCTGTCGCGCTTGAAAACGAGTGGAGAATCTGGTCAGGAGGGTGTGATGGATGCCGCTTGATCTCAGCAGGAGCCAGGCGTTGTTCGCGGCCTCGCAGGAGGTGATCCCCGGCGGCGTGAACAGCCCCGTGCGGGCGTTCCGCGCCGTGGGCGGTACGCCCCCCTTCATCGAGCGGGGGGCGGGCTGCCGCATCTACGACGTGGACGGAAACGCCTACATCGACTACTGTCTCTCCTGGGGCCCGCTCATCCTCGGCCACTGCCACCCGGAGGTGGTGGCGGCGCTGCAGGAGACCCTGAGCAGGGGCACCTCCTTCGGCGCGCCCACCGAGCTGGAGCTGCGCATGGCACAGAAGGTGATCGACTGCCTGCCCTCGGTCGAGGTGGTCCGCATGGTCAACTCGGGCACCGAGGCCACCATGTCCGCCATCCGCCTGGCGCGGGCCTACACCCGCCGCTCGAAGGTGATCAAGTTCATCGGCTGCTACCACGGCCACCACGACTCCATGCTGGTGCGGGCCGGCTCCGGTGCGACCGACCTCGGCGTCCCCGACTCGCCCGGGGTGCCGGCGGCCGCAGCCGCGGGCACGATCAGCATCCGCTACAACGATCTGGAGGGCGTCGAGGCGGCCTTCCGCGAGTACGGCTCCGACATCGCCGCCGTCATCGTGGAGCCCGTGGCCGCGAACATGGGCCTGGTCCTGCCGCAGCCCGGCTTCCTGGAGGGGCTGCGCAGGGTCACCCGCGAGCACGGCGCCCTGCTGATCTTCGACGAGGTGCTCACCGGTTGGCGCGTGGCCTACGGCGGCGCCCAGGCCCACTTCGGCATCGACCCCGACCTGACCACCTTCGGCAAGGTGATCGGCGGCGGCCTGCCCGTGGGCGCATACGGCGGCAAGCGGGAGATCATGTCCATGGTGGCTCCCTCCGGCCCCGTCTACCAGGCGGGCACCCTGTCGGGCAACCCCCTGGCCATGACGGCCGGGCTGACCACCCTGGAGGTGCTGGGCCGGCCCGGAAACTTCGAGCGGATCGTCGCCCTGACCGAGCGGCTGGTCGCCGGGCTGAACCAGGTGCTGGAGCGGCTGGACCTGCCTTACCGGGCTGCCAGCATCGGCACCCTGTTCGGGCTCTTCTTCACCACCGAGCGGGTGGTGGACTACGAGACGGCTCTCACCGCAGACACCGGGCTCTTCAGCCGGTACCACCATGCCATGCTGCGACGGGGCATCTACCTGGCCCCCTCGCAGTTTGAGGTGGGCTTCATGAGCCTGGCGCACACCGAGGCGGAGGTGGATGCGACCGTGGCCGCCGCCGAGGAGGCCCTGCGGGAGGCGCTCGGCTAGTGAAGGCGCGCTGGCGGCTGCTCCTGCTGGCCGGCATCCTGGCGCCGGCGGCGATGGGCGCGGCCGGGCTTGTACTGGCCAGGCTGGCCACCGGCCGGGTGCCCGACCTGCTGCACGTGCCCTCCCGGCAGGTCCTGCTGGTCGGGCTGGCGGCGGCGGGCGCCTCGCTGGGGCTCGTGGGGCTCGCCTCACGGCTGAGCAAGCGGCTGGAGGAGGCCCTGCGGCAGACGGGCACCCGGGCCGGCGAGGAGGCGCTCCGGGCGGCGGGCTATCCGGTGATGCTGGTGCTGGTGGTCACGTCGGCGCTGGGCGAGGAGCTGCTGTTCCGCGGCGGGCTCCAGCCGCTGGTCGGCCTGCTGCCCGCCGCCTTTCTCTTTGGCTTCAGCCACGGCGGCTGGCAGCGGGAGAACTGGGCGTACGTGGTGGTGGCCGCCCTCTCGGGCAGCATCTTCGGCGCGGCCTACGCGCTGACGGGCGACCTGTGGGCGCCGGCCATCGGCCACAGCATCCACAACGTCCTCTCCACGCTGCTGCTGGGCCGGCGGGTGGAGGTGGAGTGGCGGGGCCGCTGGCCGGTGATCCGCCTGGTCCCCGAGCAGCCCGAGGCCGAGGAGCAGCCCGCCAGGGAGGAGGTGTCCGGATTGGCGTTCCCCAGCCCGTACCCGCCCCGGCCGACGGCCCGGGCGCTGGGCCTGGTCACGGGCCGCCTGCCCACCGGGCCCAACAATGACATCTGCGACGTCGCCGGGGTGCGCGTCGGCCACGCCACCCGGGTCGAGGGCGAGGGCCCGCTCCAGCCGGGGCAGGGCCCGGTCCGCACGGGCGTGACGGCGGTCCTGCCGCACGGGGGAAACCTGTTCCAGCACAAGGTTCCCGCCGGGCTCTTCGTGCTCAACGGCTTCGGCAAGGCGACCGGGCTCGCCCAGGTGGCCGAGCTCGGCACCCTGGAGACGCCGATCCTGCTCACCAACACCCTCTCCGCCTTCCGGGCCGCGGACGAGCTGGTCAGCTACATGATCGAGCGCAACCCGGAGATCGGCATTTCCACCAGCACGATCAACCCCGTGGTGGGGGAGTGCAATGACGGCTACCTGAACGACATCCAGGGTCGCCACGTCACCGCCGAGATGGTGCGGGCGGCCCTGGACGGAGCGGCCGGGGGGCCTGTGCAGCAGGGTGCGGTCGGCGCGGGCACCGGCATGGTCTGCTTCGGCTTCAAGGGCGGGGTCGGCTCGGCATCCCGGCGGGTGGACCGGTACCTCCTCGGCGCGCTGGTGCTGGCCAACTTCGGCCGCCGCGCCGACCTTCTGATCCACGGCGTGCCCGTGGGGCAACTGCTGGAGGAGGAGGCGCGGGAGGCCGAGCGGGCGGCGCGGCCTGACGAGCCGGCGGCTCGGCCCGAGGAGCAGGCGAGTGCGCCTGATGCGGCGACAGCGCCCGCCGCTCAGTCCGACGAACTGCAGCCGGAGGCCCGGCCGTCAGAGGCCGGGAAGCCGCCCGGGGCCGACGAGCCGCCGCCCGGTTCCGTGATGATCATCCTGGCCACCGACGCGCCGCTGGACGCCCGCCAGCTGACCCGGCTGGCGAAGCGGGGCGCGCTGGGCCTGGCGCGGACGGGCGGCAGCGCGTCGGGCGGCAGCGGCGACTTCGTGCTGGCCTTCTCGACCGCCAACCGGGTCTACCACAAGTCCAACTACCCGCTGCAGGCGGCCACGCTCCTGCGGGACGACTCCGGGGTGATGGACGACCTCTTCCGGGCGGCCGTCGAGGCCGTGGAGGAGGCGGTGCTGAACGCCCTCTTCACCGCGCAGACCGTCGTGGGGCGTGACGGCCACGTCGCTCCGGCCCTGCCCGTTGAGAAGGTTATGGCCTGGATAAGCAGGCCTGATCACTGATCTCCCATAAATCTCTTGCAAGCTGGAACGAACCTTCTCGAGAGCATTTACGTATATGAGACTGGGAACACAAACTCTCCAAGCGATGATGTTCAACACAACCTAATCCATGGTCGCCTCGACGTCGCAAGGCACGCCGCCGTTGGCTTCATCCCACGAAAAAAGGGGATGTAAAACAACATGGTGGACGCGTTAGCCCGCCTCGCGGAGGAAGGCCGATTCGCCCGGTGTATCGACACGGCGGATCAGATGATCAGCCAGGGGGGGTGGACACCCGCCCAGCTTGCGGCCATCCACCTGATCAGCTGCCGCTGCCGGCTGCAGCTGCAGGATGCGCACGGCGCCCTGCGGTCCGGGGCGGCCGCGGCGGCGCTGGCGAGGCAGGAGCGGGAGTACGACCTGTTGGGTCGGGCGCTGCTCTACCAGGGTACCGCCCATGCGGCGCTGGCGCAGTACGATCAGGCGCTGCGCTGCTTCTACGACTACTTTACGCACATGACCGGATACCGGGAGGCCCGGCAGCTCGAAGGGGCGGTCTGGAAGCACCTCGGGGTCACGTACCAGCGGCGGCTGGAGCCCGAGAAGGCCGCTTACGCCCTGGAGGAGGCGCGGCGGTGGTTCGCCGCGCGCAACATCGACTACGGTGCCTTCACCAGCACGCACGACCTGATCAACGTTTACCTCTACATGGCCGAAACCGACCGCAGCAAGTTCCACGCAATACGCAGCCTGCTGACCGAGCAGCGCGCCGTCGCGCAGCGGCACCCCGCCGAGCCCTACTACGCGGGCACCTACCTGCTGGACCTCGCCGCCTGGCTGGCCCGCTCCGGCCGGCCGCGCCAGGCAGCGGTCGCGGCTGCGCGGTCGCTGGAGGTCTACCGCGGGGATCGGACACATGCCTTCCATTGCCACCTGCTCCTCCACCGGTGCCAGCTTGCCCGGGGGGATGGGCGGAGGGCGCTGGGGCACCTGCTGGCGGCCTGGAGCGACGCGGTGGCCGCCGGCAACCCCGAACTGGAGCACCTGGCAGCCGAGAGCCTGGCCGACGTGCTGGAGCGCGAGGCCTCCGAGATCATGCGGGAACTGGGGGCGCTCCAGCCGTCCTCTGCTTCAGCGCCCCGCCTTCCGCTGCACGGATCCGTCCGGCGCGACCTGCAATAGGGCAGAAGACGACAGCCCCCGGCCGGGGGCTGTCACCTTTTGGCCCGGAGGTGGGCAGACTAGTGCCAAATCTGGGCGGAAGGGCGGTTGAAGCGTGACTCACGAGCTGCAGCGGGCGGTGGACGAGACTTTCCGAGCGCTGGAGGAAGCCGAGCCGCTCAGCCCCGGCCAGGTGCGGGCGCAGCTCCGCCTCAGCCAGCTCGCGGCCGGCGCGGGCAGGTATGTGGAGGCGCTGGCCTTTGCGCTGGCGGCCCGCGCCACGGCCCGGGAAGGCGGGCTGCACGGGCTGGAGCGCATCGCTCGGGTGCTCCTCTTGACACACGTCGAGACCGGAGGTTGGACCGCCCTCAGCGAACTGGCTGCCGCCCTGCACGCGCAGGGCGTTGATCTGTACGAGTACATTGACCCGGGAGAGGTCATCGGCGGGGCCCTGACGTGAAACGGAGCCCGGCGTCTCGCCGGGCTCACGGGATGAGGCGGGTGCGGAAGTAGTTGAGGTTGCCCACGTAGGTGAAGGCGTTGATGGCGCCGTGGCGGCCCTGCACCTGCACGAGCCGGCGTGTGTACGGGGCCGGCACGGTGTGGACGTTCTCGTAGAGGTCCAGCCGTTCCCAGTCGGGGAAGTGGAGGCCAAAGTACACGGTGCCCTCGCAGGCGGCCCCGGGCTCCGGCAGGATCACCGGATAGCCCAGCGTGGTCTCCCAGCGCCGGTAGCCGTGGAGGACGGCACGGACCCCGCCCGCCGGCGTCCGGCCCAGGAGCCGGGCCAGCGTGCGCCGGTCCTCCAGCGTGCCGTAAGCGAACAGGTTCACCCCCAGGCCCCCCCGGTCGGCCGTGTGATCGCCTCTAGTTTACCAACCGCCCGCGATCGCGTCTACCGCTGAAGGGGATTGGCCGCGCACCGGAGAAACCTCTGGGAGTTTCACCCGCAGGGGGTGTGGCCGTGCAGTCCCGCCTGTTCGCGCCGGGGCGCCTGCTGATGGCGGAGGTGGTCTCTGTTTACCGGGACCGGGCGATCCTGGCCTTCGGCGGCGGGGTCCGGCTCGAGGTAGCCCTCAGGGCGCCGCTGCGGGAGGGCGAGCGGGTGAGGGTGCGGGTGGAGCCCCGCAGCCCCGGCCGCGGTCTGGTCCTGCGGCTGGTCACCGGCGAGGAGCGCCTCGACCGGTTGCTGTAGGCCGGCGTTAGGGAGGTGCTTGGGCGTGATTCTGGGCACCGGCGTCGACATCGTGGAGGTGGCGCGCTTGCGCCGCGCGCTGGAGCGGCACGGCGACCGCCTCCTGCGCCGCCTGTTCACGGAAGGCGAGATCGGCTACTGCACGTCGAGCGAGCCCCATCGGGCGGCCCGGCTGGCCGCGCGCTTCGCCGCCAAGGAGGCGGCGCTCAAGGCCCTGGGGCTGGGGCTCCGGGAGGTGCGCTGGACCGACGTGGAGGTCCGGCGCGACGCGCTCGGCCGCCCCTCCCTCCACCTTTCCGGCCGCCTGGCGGAGCTGGCTTCGGCGAAGGGCGCAACTCGGTTTCATCTTTCGCTGTCTCATACGCAGGAGTACGCGATCGCACAGGTGGTGGTGGAAGCGTGAAGGTCGTTTCCGGAGAGCAGATGCGGTCGATCGAGACACGCCTCTTCGACCAGTACGGGTTTTCCTCCGCGGTCCTGATGGAGCTGGCCGGGCGGCAGGTGGCGCTGGTGGCCCGGGAGATGATGGAAGGGCTGTCCGGGCCGGTCGTCGTGGTCTGCGGCAAGGGCAACAACGGGGGCGACGGGCTCGTCGCCGCCCGCTGGCTGCGCCACTGGGGCTTCCGGGTCTCCGCCGTCGTCTGGGCGTCGTTCGACGACCTTCCGCCCGATGCCGCCGGCGCCCTGCATGCGGCGCGCATGGCCGGCGTAACCATCTTGATGCCGGCCCAGGCACAGGAGGCGCTCCAGGGCGCCGCCCTGATCATCGACGCGGTGCTGGGCACCGGCTCCGTCGGCTCCGCCAGGGGCCAGGCGGCGGAGGCCATCAAGCTGATCAACGCCGCCCGGCGGCCGGTGCTGGCTGTGGACATGCCCTCCGGGATCGGCACCAACACCGGGCGCGTGGACGGGCCCGCCGTGCGGGCCGACGTCACCGTCACCTTCGGCCTGCCCAAGCTCGGGCTGTTCCTCTTCCCCGGGGCCGATCTGGCCGGCCGGGTGATCGTGGTCGACATCGGGCTGGACGAGAAGGCGATCGAGGCGGAGAACATCCAGGTGGAGCTGACCAGGGCGGAGATCGCCCGCGCCTGGCTGCGCACCTACAGCCGGGACGCCCACAAGGGCACGCGCGGCCGCGTGTTCGTCGCCGCCGGCTCCCGCGGGATGACCGGCGCCGGGGCCCTGGCCGGCGAGGCCGCGCTCCGGGTCGGTGCAGGGCTGGTCACCGTCGCTGCGCCCGAGAGCTCGCAGCCGGTCATCGCCGCCCTCCGGCCCGAGTTCATGACCCTCGCCCTGCCCGGGTCGGCGGCGGGGGGCTTCAGCGCGCGGGCCGCGGAGCTCTTCCTCCAGGCGGCGGCCAGGGCCGACGCGCTGGCGGTGGGGCCCGGCCTGGGCACCGATCCCGAGGCCCAGCTGTTCACGCGGGCGGTGGTGGCCGATGCGACCGCGCCGCTGGTGCTGGACGCCGACGCGATCAAGGCTTTCTCCGGCTGCCCGGAACTGCTGGCCGAGTGCCCGATGCCGCTGGTCATCACCCCCCACCCCGGCGAGATGGCCCACCTGCTGGGCCTCTCGGTGGAGGTGGTGCAGGCCGACCGGTTCGCGGCGGTGCGCCGGGCGGCCGAGGTCACCAAGGCGATCGTGCTCCTGAAGGGCGCCTACACGCTCATCGCCGAGCCCGGGGGCGAGGTCTACATCAACCCCACGGGCAGCCGGGTGCTGGGCACCGGCGGATCGGGCGACGTGTTGACCGGCGTGATCGCCGGATTGCTCGCGCAGGGCCTGGGGGCGCCGGAGGCGGCTGCGGCCGGGGCTTTCCTGCACGGCCTGGCCGGCGACCGGATCGCCCAGCGGATGGGCGAGGACGGCGTGCTGGCGAGCGAGATCGCGGCCGAGCTGCCCGCCGCACAGCGCGACCTGCGCGCGGGCCTGCCCGACGTGATCGAGTTCCGGGGATAGGGAGAGAGAGCGAGAACGGGAGGAGCCACGATGGATCTGGACCGAATGCGCCCGACCTGGGCGGAGATCAACCTGCGCGCAATCAAGGCCAACGTAGCAGCACTGAAGAAGGCATCTCGGGCTCCTCACCTCATGGCGGTGGTGAAGGCGAACGGGTACGGCCACGGTGCGGTTCCGGTTGCGGCCGCGGCCGTGGAGGCGGGCGCCGACTGGCTGGGCGTCGCCACCGTGGAGGAGGGGGTCACCCTGCGCCGCAGCGGGCTGACCGCCCCGATCCTGGTGCTGGGTTACGTCTCCCCCGGACAGGCCGAGACCGTGATCACCGAGGGGCTCAGGGTGGCGCTCTTCGACGGCGAGCTGGGCCAGGCCCTCAACAAGGCCGCCCGGCGCCTGCGCCGGAAGGCGCGCGTCCACGTGAAGGTCGACACCGGCATGGGCCGCGTCGGCTTCCAGGTGGAGCAGATGGACGCCATCGCCCGCCACCTGGCCGGCCTCACGCACGTCGAGGTGGAAGGGGTCTTCACCCACCTGGCGGCCGCCGACGAGCCGGAGAACCCGTACACGCAGCACCAACTGCAGCGGTACGGGGAGGCCCTGGCTGCGCTGGCGGCGGCCGGCATCCGCCCGTCCATCCGCCACGCCGCCAACAGCGCGGGGCTCATGCTGCATCCCGAGGCGCACTACGACATGGTGCGGACCGGCATCGCCATGCTGGGGCTGCCGCCCGATCCGGACGTGGCGTGGCCGGTGCCGCTGACGCCGGCCCTGTCCTGGAAGACCCGTGTGGGGCTGGTGAAGTGGGTGGAGGCCGGGCAGTCGATCTCCTACGGCTGCACCTACACGGCGAGGGCCAGGGAGCAGATCGCCACGCTGCCGGTGGGCTACGCCGACGGGTACTCCCGCCGGCTCTCCAACCGGGCGGAGGTGCTGATCCACGGCCGGCGCTGCCCCGTGGTCGGCCGGGTGACGATGGACCAGACCATGGTGCACGTGCCGGACGACCTGCAGATCCAGGTGGGCGACGAGGTGGTGCTGATCGGCCGCCAGGGCGACGAGGAGATCACGGCGACCGACCTCGCCCGGTGGAGCGGCACCGTGAACTACGAGATCGTCTGCTCGATCTCGCCGCGCGTGGCCCGGTTTTACCCGCCTGAGGACGAATAGGGCTGACCCTTTGACCTTTCGCCGCGACTGTGTATAGACTGAAGAAGAAGGCTGACCCCGGGAGGAGGTGCTCCATGGCCGCTAGCCGGCGCATCGTGGTCACGGTGCCTGCGCCGCTGCTGGAGCAGGTCGACGTCCTGGCCGCCATGGCGCAGACCGACCGGAACGCCCTCATCCACGAGGCTTTGCGAATCTACGTGGAAGAAAGGAAGAAACGGGACATGCGGGAGCGGATGAGGCGGGGCTATCGGGAGATGTCCCGCATCAACCTGACTCTTGCGGAGGAAGGGCCGATCTTCGAACGGATCGGCAGCCTGCCCTGAGCGGTCCCGGGCCCATGAGCAGACCACTTCAAATTCGGCGGGGCGACGTCTTCTACGCCGACCTGAGCCCTGTCATCGGCTCGGAGCAGGGGGGCGTCCGGCCCGTGCTGATCCTACAGAACGATGTCGGCAACAAGTACAGTCCCACGGTCATCGTCTCGGCGATTACCAGCCAGATCGAGAAGGCCAAGCTGCCCATCCACGTGGAGTTGAACGGGGAGCAGTACGGCCTCGAGCGGGACTCTGTGATCTTGCTGGAGCAGGTTCGCACCATCGACAAGCGGCGGCTGCGGGAACGGGTGACGCACCTGGGCGGGGATATCATGCGCCAGGTCGACGATGCATTGATGATCAGCCTCGGACTGAAGGAGTTCTGACGTATGGCTGGGGCATCTGCGTGGTGGACCCGGGAGTCCGGCTCATGGACCCCGGGTTTCTCACGCGGGGCAGCCGAAGCGGAGGAGGATGGGACCCATGGAACCGCTCATCGGTGTAACCGCGAGCAGTCGCTGCCTCGAGGAGCCGGGACAGGACTGGCTCTACATCCCGCACGATTACTTCCGGGCAATCCGGCGGGCGGGGGGGATTCCGGTGATGCTGCCCCTGGTGGCCGACGAGGCCGAGGCCGCCAGGGTGCTGGACAGGCTCGACGGCCTGCTGCTCTCGGGCGGCGACGACCTGGACCCGTCGTTGTACGGCGAGCTGCCCCTCCCTGGGCTCGGGATGGTGGACCCGGCGCGCGATGCGGCGGAGCTGGCCTACGCCCGGGTGGCCGTCGCCCGCGACATGCCGACGCTGGGCATCTGCCGGGGCCACCAGGTGCTGGCGGTCGCCTTCGGCGGCACCCTCTGGCAGGATCTGCCGTCGCAGGTCCCGGGCTGTCTGAAGCACAAGCAGCAGGCGCCGAAGGACCACCCCACCCACCCGGTCTCCATCGCTGCCGGCACGCGCCTCGCCGCCTTGCTGGGCACGGAGCGGCGGGTCAACAGCCGGCACCACCAGGCGGTGAAGCGTCTGCCCGACGGCTGGGTGGAGAGCGCCGTTGCGCCCGACGGCGTCAACGAGGCCATGGAACACCCGGGTCGGCGGTTCGCCCTATCGGTGCAGTGGCACCCCGAGAACCACCAGGGGCGCCCGTACAACTTCGACCCGCTCTTCGATGCGTTTATCGCAGCAGCAGTTGAAAAAGGAGGAAGGTAGCTGTGGCACCCGTGGTCGTGGAGTGGACGCGGGGTCCCCTTGTGGAGTCGCAGGCGCGCGGCGACGCCGCCGTGGTGGATGCGACCGGCCGGATTCTGTTCAAGGTGGGCGACGGGTTGAAGGTGACATACTGGCGCTCGGCGGCCAAGCCCGTCCAGGCGCTGCCGGTAATCGCCTCCGGGGCGGTCGACCGGTTCGGCCTGGCGCCGGAGCACGTGGCGGTGATGGCCGCCTCCCACAACGCCGAACCCGTGCACGTGGAGACCGTCCTGGAGGCCCTCAAGCGTGCCGGCCTCTCCCCGGACCTGCTCCAGTGCGGGGCTCACCCGCCGATGGACCGGGAGGCCGCCGCGGCCCTGCAGGCCGCCGGCCAGGAGCCGGGGCGCGTCCACTCCAACTGCTCGGGCAAGCACACGGGCATGCTGGTGCTGGCCAAACACCTCGGGCTGCCGCTGGAGGACTACCTGGAGCCCCAATCGGCCGTCCAGCAGCTGATCCTGCAGTGCGTCGCCCGGGTCGCGGCGATTCCCGCACACTCGATCGCCATAGGCGTCGACGGCTGCGGCGTGCCCGTCTTCGGCATGCCGCTGCGCCACATGGCGCTGGCGTACGCCCGCCTGGCCGATCCCGACCACCTCGACGCGGAGGACCGGGAGGCCGGCCTGCGCATGCGGGCGGCGATGTGGGCGCATCCTTACCTGGTGGCCGGCCGCGGGCGCATCTGCACCGACCTGATGAGCCTGCCCGGACGCCGCTTCCTGGGCAAGTCCGGCGCCGAGGGCGTCTACTCGGTGGGCCTGCCGCCGGAGACCGTCGCCCTGTCGCCGGTCCTGCGCGCAGCCGGAGCGGTGGGCGGCGTCGGCATCACCGTGAAGGCCGAGGACGGCCGCGCAGACGTCAGCCAGCTGATGGCGGTCGCGATCCTGGACCAGCTGGGCCTGTTGACCGCCGAGGACCGTGCGGCGCTGGCGCGCTACGGCCCCGGGCCGATCACCAACTACGCCGGCCGCGTGGTCGGCGAGCGGCGCGCGGCGTTTGCGCTTACGCCGGCGGAAGTGACGGTATAGGGCGGCCCGTTCCCATCTGTTCCAAATGCGCGGCCGCGGCTGTGCGCGGATCCTCCACGCGGCAAACACCTGGCGCCGGCCGGTCTCAGCGCCCAACTGAGACAGGCCTTTACTTCGCCGGCGCATGCAGCCACAGGACGACGGCAAGCGAGCGGCGTGACCGCAGCCATGGGACAAGCCATGTGCATCGCGCGTCAACCAGCATCTGGTCGTCATAACGCGGCGCTTCTGGCGGCAACATAATGACCGTCAGGAGGTGAGAAGCGAAAATGGCGAACAACAATAGCAACGAGGTGCTGGTCTCCTCGGCCCGGAACGCCCTCGAGCAGCTGAAGTTCGAGACGGCCGCTGAGCTCGGCATCCCGAACTACAACCAGCAGTACAAGGGCGACCTGCCCAGCCGTGTGAACGGCTCGGTCGGTGGGTACATGGTGAAGAAGATGATCGCCCTGGCCGAGCAGCAGCTGAACGGCGGCACCACCCGGTAACGGCGTCCGCCCGGCTGACTGACTCCTCCGGGAAACGCGGGAAGGGGGCTTCGGCCCCCTTCCCTACTTTTCTTGACGTTCTATCCGCCGATTGGTAAACTCTTCTCGCCTGCGGCGTCCAGCTGGCATGCCCGCTCAGCCATCTCCGCCCGGGTGATCACACCCTTGGTCACCAGGAGGTCAATGAGGGCGGCGAGGGCGAGGGCAGACTTGTAGTCGACCTCCTTCATGTCGGCCAGGGTCGCATACAGGTCGATGGTGTCGCGGGCCTTCATCGCGGGTCACCTCCAACGCGGTACACCTGGGAGTATCGACCAGCGTCGGGTGGCCTAAACACGACGAGCGGCACCCACCTCACCGGGAGGGATGCGAATGAAGCTGATGGAGCAGGAGTTCGCGGAGATACGCGACCGGCTCTTCCCGCTCATGATGGACCCTGTGCAGATTCAGGAGAAGGGCCAGGGGCAGATGGTCAGCGGCCAGATCGCCGAGGGGCTGTTCGCCATCTACGGCATCGAGGAGCCGGGCGACAAGATCCGCTACGTCACCTACCAGGACCTGCGGGACTGGGGCGTCAGCCACACGACGGTGCACCTCACCGCCGTGAAGAACCTGGAGGAGCGCACCCGGGGCCGGCGCGTGACCAAGCTGGACACGCCGGAGGGCGGCCGCCCGATGTTCATCTGGGCCCTGCAGGACGGCTACGACGCGGCCCGCATCCTGCTGCCGGAGTGGCTGCACGACTTCGCCGAGGCCGTGGATGGCAACCTCGTGCTCGGCGTGCCCCACCGGAACTGGCTGGTGGCCATTGGCGACGCCGACGCGCAGCTGCTGAACGTGGTCCAGCGACGGGTTGCCCTCGAGCACCGCGGGGCCGGGTTCCCGGTGAGCCCATACCTCTATACGTTCGACGGCGAGAGGATTCATCGCTATGTGCGGAAGCCGCGCGGGTGAGGAGCGGTTCCTGGCGCGGCTGGCGGAGGCGATCCGTGCTGCCGGCGGCGCCGATTACGAGGGGGAGCGCGCACGGGAACTGGCCCGGACTGTCTGGGACCAGCTGGGCGGGGCCGGACCCGATGACTTCCCGCACATGGCTCAGTACGACGATCTGCGCTTCGTCATCCAGTGGGACGAGCAGCCGCCGGTGATGTTCGTCATGCTCTGGGACGGGGAGATGTGGCGCGACATGGCGCGGCTGGTCCTTCCAGGCCGGCCGCAGGCGTAGGAAGGTGGAGACCGATGAGCCACGATGCGATTCATGTCCGACTGGCCCGGGAAATGGGGCTGACGATCGCCCAGGTGGAGCGCTGCGTCGCCCTGCTGGACGAGGGGAACACCGTCCCCTTCATCGCCCGCTACCGGAAAGAGGCCACGGGCGAGATGGACGAGACCCAGATCCGCACCCTGCAGGAGCGGCTGGCCTACCTGCGCAACCTGGAGGCCGAGAAGGAGAAGGTCCTGCGGGTGATCGGCGAGCAGGGCAAGCTCACCCCCGAGCTGGAGCAGGCCATCCGCCAGGCCGAGAAGCTGCAGGAGGTGGAGGATCTCTACCGGCCCTTCCGGCCCAAGCGGCGCACGCGGGCCATGATCGCCCGGGAGCGGGGCCTGGAGCCCCTGGCGCAGCAGATGCTGGCCCAGGCGGAGAAGACAGGCTCGCCCGAGGAGATCGCGGCCGCATACGTCAACCCCGAGCTGCAGGTGGAGTCGCCCGAGGACGCCCTGGCCGGCGCCCGCGACATCGTGGCCGAGATCGTCTCCGACGACGCCGCCGTCCGCAAGATGGCCCGGGAGCTGACCGCGGCCAGGGGCGTCGTGAAGTCGGTGGCCAGCGAGAAGGGTGACCCCGAGAAGGCGCAGGAGTTCGAGATGTACTTCGACTTCCAGGAGCCCCTGCGTACCCTCCCGCCGCACCGGGTCCTCGCCCTGAACCGGGGCCGCCGGCTCGAGTGCCTGAAGGTGACCCTCGAGGCCCCGGCCGACGAGATCATCGCCCGCATCGAGCGGCAGTACATCACGGGCCGCTCCATCTGGGAGAACCAGCTGCGGGAGGCCATCGCGGACGCCTACCGGCGCCTGATCGCGCCCTCCGTCGAGACCGAGGTGCACGGCGAGCTGACCGAGAAGGCGGAGGAGCATGCGATCCGGCTGTTCGCCGTCAACCTGCGCAACCTGCTCCTGCAGCCCCCGATCAAGGGCCTCACCGTGATGGGCATCGATCCCGGCTACCGCACCGGCTGCAAGCTGGCGGTGGTGGACGAGACCGGCAAGGTGCTGGAGACCGGGGTCATCTACGTCACCCTGGGCGAGCGGCAGCGGCAGCAGGGCGAAGAGGTCCTGATCCGGCTCGTGGACAAGCACAAGGTGGACCTGATCGCCATCGGCAACGGCACCGCGTCCCGGGAGACCGAGCAGGTGGTGGCCTCCGTCATCCCCCGCTGCAGCCACCCGACCGCCTACATCATCGTCTCCGAGGCCGGGGCCTCGGTCTACTCGGCGTCGAAGGTCGCCCAGGAGGAGTTCCCGGACTTCGACGTGACCCAGCGCTCGGCCGTCTCCATCGCCCGCCGGGCGCAGGACCCACTGGCCGAGCTGGTCAAGATCGACCCTAAGTCGATCGGCGTGGGCCTCTACCAGCATGACGTCGACCAGAAGCGGCTGGCCGAGCAGCTCGGCGCCGTGGTGGAGTCGGTGGTCAACGCCGTGGGCGTCGACCTCAACACCGCCTCGCCCTCGCTCCTGCAGTACGTCGCCGGCATCAAGGCCTCGGTGGCCCGGGCTATCGTGGAGTACCGCGAGAAGAACGGCAAGTTCCGGAGCCGCAAGGAGCTGCTGAAGGTCGCCGGCCTGGGGCCGAAGGCGTTCGAGCAGTGCGCCGGCTTCCTGCGGGTGACCGACGGGGTCGAGCCGCTGGACAACACGGCCGTGCACCCTGAGTCCTACGCGGTGGCCGAGGCCATCCTGAGGGCCGTCGGCGCCACCCGCGAGCAGCTGATCGGCCACGGCCAGGCCGGCCTGCGGGATGCGCTGAAGCGGCTCTCGCCCGAGAAGGTGGCCGCTGAGCTGGGCGCCGGCGTGCCCACGGTGCGCGACATCATCGAGGCGCTGCAGAAGCCGGGCCGCGACCCCCGGGACGAGCTGCCCAAGCCCATCTTCCACACTGAGGTGCTGAAGATCGAGGACCTGAAGGTGGGCATGGAGCTGATGGGCACCGTGCGGAACGTGGTCGACTTCGGCGCCTTCGTGGACATCGGCGTGCACGAGGACGGCCTGGTGCACATCTCGCAGCTCTCGCACAAGTACGTGAAGCACCCCTCCGACGTGGTTGCCGTAGGCGACATCGTGCGGGTGCGGGTGATCGAGGTGGACCTGAAGCGGCAGCGCATTGGCCTCACGATGAAGCTGGGCGACCCGCCCGCGGAGGAGCGTCCCGCCGGGCCGCGGCCGGCCTCGGGTGAACGCCGCGGTGCGCCGGGAGGGCGCCGGGGGGCGCCGGGCGCAGGCGGGTCCGGCGAGCGGCGGAGTTCCGCGAGGCTGGAGGAGCAGCTCGAGGCCCGGCAGACGAGTCTTGAGCAGCAGTTGAAGGCCCTGCAGAACAAGTTCAAGAGGCTTTGATGCAACGGGGGCGGGTAATCCCGCCCTCTGGTTGTTCTCTGCTGGGCAATCGCCCCCGGGTGCGCTGCGCCGTGGGACAGCGTCGCCTTGTAATAGGGATGGTAAACTCGCGAGTAATAGGCTATTATTAGTACCAGGTGTTAATACAGGGAGAGGGAGAGGTGCGCCGTGGGACTGATGACCGGCAAGAAGTGCCTCGTGATGGGCGTGGCCAACAAGCGCTCCATCGCCTGGGGGATCGCCCGGGCGCTGCACCGGGAGGGGGCAGAGCTGGCCTTCACCTACGTGAACGACCGGCTGAAGGAGAACGTGGTCGAGCTGATGGAGACCCTGGAGGGGCACGAGGCCATGCCGCTCCTGCCCTGCGACGTGGCCCAGGACGGGCAGATCGAGGCCGCGTTCGCGGCGCTGAAGGAGCGCTGGGGGAAGCTGGACGTGCTGGTCCACTCCATCGCCTTCGCCCGCACCGAGGACCTGCAGCGCGACTTCCTGGACACGCCCCGGGAGGGGTGGCGCATCGCCCAGGAGATCTCCGCCTGGTCGCTGGTCGCCGCGGCGCGTGGAGCCAGGCCGCTCATGCAGGCCGCCGGCGGCGGCTCGATCATGACCCTCAGCTACCTGGCGGCCGAGCGGGTGGTCGACCGCTACAACGTCATGGCGCCGGCGAAGGCGGCGCTGGAGTGCAGCGTGCGCTATCTGGCCCACGAGCTCGGCCAGTACAACATCCGCGTCAACGCCATCTCCGCCGGTCCGCTGAAGACCCTGGCGGCGAGTGCCGTGAAGGGCATCAGCACGATCCGGGACATCGTGGAGGAGCGCGCGCCGCTGCGCCGCAACATCACGGTGGAGGAGGTAGGCGACGTCGGCCTCTTCCTGGCATCGGACCTCTCGCGGTGCATCACGGGCGAGACGATTTACGCCGACAACGGTTTTCATATCATGGGCCTGTAGCCCGCAGGCCCGGGCGTTCTGGGGCGAGCCGGTCTGCCTCTGGCCCGCCTGCGGCTTCGCCGGGGAACGCGGCGGTGCGAGGCGACCCGGGGCTGACTGCCCGAGGAACGATCACGGTGCGAAACCGACCCCCGGAGGGCGGAGCTGGCGCCCGGGAAGCGCCCCGCCCACGGGGGTTGTCCGCGTGCCGGGTTGCCAGTTCTCGGCTTGCGCTCCCCTTTTTGCTTGACCCGCTGGCCCGGGACGCCCAGAATAGGTCTTGACCGGTCTTGGGAGGATGAACGCATGGTTCGCATATACAGCAGAAGTCCGGAAGAGACCCATGCGCTGGGGCGCTGGCTGGGCGAACGGCTGCGGCCCGGGGACTTCGTCGCCCTCACGGGCGACCTGGGGACGGGCAAGACCGCGCTCTCCGCCGGCATCCTGGCCGGCCTCGGCGTCCGCCGGACCGGAGGCAGCCCGACTTTCACGCTGCTGTGGGAGTACGAGGGCCGCATCCCGGTCTTCCACTGGGACGTCTACCGTGTGGAAGACCCGGCCGAACTGGACGACCTGGGTTACGAGGAGTACTTCTTCGGCGGGCAAGGCGTCAACCTGGTCGAGTGGGCCGACCGTGTACGGCAGCTCTGGCCCGACGAGGTACTGGAGATCGCACTGAGCTACGGGGCCGGCGATCGGGAGCGGGTGATGGCGTTCACCGGCTCCCGGCGCTACCGGCCCCTGCTGGAGGATTTGGCGCATGCGGGTTTTGGCCTTTGACACCGCCACGGCCGCCTGCACCGTCGCGGTGGTCGACGGCGGGCGGGTGCTGGCGGAGCTGACGCTGCAGGTTCCCCGGGCCCACTCCACCCGTCTGATGCCGCTCATCGCCCAGGCCCTGCGGGAGGCCGGGATGGAGCGGCGAGATCTGGATGCGATCGCCGTGGGCGTGGGCCCCGGCTCGTTCACCGGCCTGCGCATCGGTCTGGCCACCGCCAAGGGGCTGGCGCTGGCGCTGGACATCCCCGTGGTTCCCGTATCCACGCTGGCGGCGGCGGCCTACGGCACCGGCGCGCAGACCGGGCTGGTGGTGCCGCTCTTCGACGCCAAGCGGGACCAGGTGTTCACCGCCGTCTACGCGGCCGGCGACCGGGACCCGTCCACCTGGGCGGAGCTGCTGGGCCCCGCGAACCTGCACGTGGACGAGCTGGCCGAGCAGGTGCGCTCGCTGCGGGCCGGCCGGGACGACACCCGGCAGTTCGTCACCCTCTGCGGCGACGCCGCCGAGGTGCACGCCGCGCGCCTGGGCCTGGGTCCGGCGGTGCGGTGCGCGGCGCCTGGCGCGCTGCTGCCCCGGGGTTCGGCGGTGGCGGCGCTGGGCCTGAGCCTCCTGGAGCGGGGCGGGGCCGTGGCCCCCGACGCGCTGGCGCCTGTCTATCTGCGGAAAAGCGAGGCGGAGAGCCTGTGGGAGAAGCGGAAGTCACCATCAGCCCCATGACCCCGGCCGACCTGGACGAGGTCATGGCCATCGAGCACCTGTCCTACCTCACCCCCTGGTCGCGCGACGCCTTCGCGTCGGAGCTGCTGCAGCGCTACACCGTCTACCTGGTGGCCCGGGAGGGGCAGCGCGTGGTGGGCTACGCCGGCATGCACGTCATCTGGGAGCAGGCGCACGTGACCAACATCGCCGTCCACCCGGAGTGCCGGGGGCGCGGGTTTGGCGAGCGGCTCCTGCGGGAGCTGATGCGCGTGGCCCGGCGGAAGGGCGTCAGGCAGATGACCCTCGAAGTCCGGGTCAGCAACGCACCCGCCCAGGGCCTCTACCGCAAGCTGGGCTTCGTCACCGCGCCCGGAGCCGTCCGCAAGGGCTACTACACCGACACCGGCGAGGACGCCATCGTGATGTGGAAGGAGCCCCTGGACGAGACCGGGCAGGAGGGGGCGGTCTGACCGTGCGGGAAGTGGTCATCTACACCGACGGCGCCTGCTCGGGAAACCCCGGGCCCGGCGGGTGGGGCGCGGTGCTCCTGGCGGGGGAGCACCGCAAGGAGCTTTCGGGCTTCCATCCCCACACCACCAACAACCGCATGGAGATCCAGGCGGCCATCTCGGCCCTGCGGGCGCTCAAGTACCCCTGCAGGGTGAAGCTCTACTCCGACAGCGCCTACCTGATCAACGCCTTCCGCCAGAACTGGCTGGAGAACTGGCAGCGGAACGGGTGGGTCAACAGCAGGAAGGAGCCGGTCGAGAACCAGGACCTGTGGCGGGAGCTGCTGGAGGCCGCCCGGCCCCACGAGGTAGAGTGGATCAAGGTGAAGGGACACGCGGACAACGCGGAGAACAACCGGTGTGATGAGCTGGCCCGCGCCGCCATCGCCGCCGGCACGCAGAGCTGACCGCTGAAGGAGATGAACCTGTGTCGGAAGGGCTGATCCTGGGCATCGAGTCCTCCTGCGACGAGACGGCGGCGGCCGTGGTCGCAGGCGGGCGGCGGGTGCTCTCCAATACCATCGCAAGCCAGGTGGAACTGTTTCGGAAGTACGGCGGGGTCGTGCCCGAGATCGCCTCGCGCAAGCACCTGGAGCTGATCCTGCCCGTGATCCGCGAGGCGGTGGAGACCGCCGGCGCCACGCTGGCGGAGATCGACGCCATCGCCGTCACCCACGGCCCCGGCCTGGTGGGCACGCTGCTGGTGGGGCTCTCGGCCGCCAAGGCGCTGGCCTTCGGCCTGGACAAGCCGCTGATCGGCGTCAACCACCTCCAGGGGCACATCTACGCCAACTTCCTGACGGAGGCGCCGCCGTCTTTCCCGCTGGTCTGCCTGGTGGTCTCGGGCGGCCACACCGACCTGATCTACATGGCGGACCACGGGGAGATGGAGCTGCTCGGCCGTACCCTGGACGACGCGGCAGGCGAGGCCTTCGACAAGGTGGCCCGCGCCGTGGGCCTGGGCTACCCCGGCGGCCCGCAGGTGGAGCAGCTGGCGCGGTCGGGCGACCCCGAGGCCGTGCCCCTGCCCCGCGCCCACACCGAGGGGCCTTACGACTTCTCCTTCTCGGGCCTGAAGACGGCCGTGCTGCAGTACGTGCAGCGCACCGGGCCGCTCTCCGACCGGCAGCGGGCCGACCTGGCGGCGTCCTTCCAGCATGCCGTCACCGGCGCGCTGGCCGAGAAGACCCTGAAGGCGGCGCTGGACAGGGGGGTCCGCCAGGTGATCCTCGCCGGCGGCGTGGCGGCCAACGGCGCCCTGCGGCAGGCGATGCACGCGGCGCTCGATCCCCACGGGATCGCCCTCGGCTACCCGCCGCCCGTGCTCTGCACCGACAACGCCGCCATGATCGCCGCCGCGGGCTACCACCTCTGGAAGGCCGGCGTGCGGCACGACCTGGACCTGAACGCCGTGCCCGGGCTGGGGCTGCGGGTGAAGGGGTGATCCGTCCGTGAGCCGCAGGCTGACCCGGCTGCCCGACTACGGGCCGCTGAACCCGCTGCAGTATTGGTACCGGCACATCAACCCGCTGCGGGTGGTGTGGAACTTCATCTGCATCTACCTGGCCAAGTACGCGCCCTCGCTCACGCTGAAGTGCTGGCTCTACCGGCTGACCGGGGCGAAGATCGGCCGCAACGTCTCCATCGGCCTGGCCGTCGTGTTCGACATCTTCTACCCGCACCTCATCCGCATCGATGACAACAGCGTCATCGGCTACAACTCGGTCATCCTCTGCCACGACTTCCGGGTGAAGGAGGCCTTCACCGGTCCCGTGCACATCGGCCGGGACGTGCTGGTCGGGGCCAACTCCACCATCCTCCCCGGCGTCTCCATCGGCGACGGGGCGACCGTCTCGGCCATGAGCCTGGTGAACCGGGACATCCCGCAGGGGGCCATGGCGGGCGGCGTACCTGCGCGGGTGCTGCGGGCGGCGGAGTAATCGCGCCATCCCGCCGACCATAGAATAATAGGACAGGTGAAAGGGTGGGAGACGTGACGGGCATCGAGATCCTGCAGGCGATCCAGACGATCCACTCGCCGCTGCTGGACCGGGTCTTCGGGCTGATCACCAACCTCCACCACGAAGCGGTCTACATCCTGGTCCTCCCCTTGATCTACTGGCTTTACGACAAGCGCTTCGGCCGCTACATGTTCTCGGTCTTCTTCATCGGTTTCTGGTCCAACGACCTGCTGAAGGACGTGTTCCGCACGCCCCGCCCCGACCCGAGCGTGTTCAGAGTGCTATACGCCGAGACGGGCGGCGGATACTCCTTCCCCAGCGGCCACTCCCAGACGCCCCTGGTCTTCTGGGGGGCCATTGCCCACCATCTGCAGCGGCGCTGGTTCACCTGGCTGATCGCCGCCCTCGTCTTCCTCATCGGCTTCTCCCGGCTCTACATCGCCGTGCACTGGCCGGTGGACGTCGTGGGCGGCTGGGCGATCGGCCTGGTGGTCCTCTACATCGTGGTCCGCACCCGCTCCTTCTGGACCGGCGAGCACCAGAGGCTGGGCCTGCGGCTCCTGCTGGCCTTCCTCCTGCCGGGGGCGGCGCTGGGCCTGCTGGCCCTGGTGGGCACCGTCGACGAGGTCGCCTGGCTCATCGTCGGCGCCTACGGCGGGCTGCTCTTCGGCTCCGCACTGGAGGAGGCCTGGGTCGGCTTCGACCCGCGCCGGGGGAGCCCCGTGCAGCACCTGCTGAAGCTGGTGGTGGGGTTTGCGCTGGTCCTCGCGGTGAAGGAGGGGCTGAAGTTCGTCCTGCCAGACACCGGTCCCGGTGATCTGGTGCGCTACTGGCTGGTGGCGGTCACCGCCACCCTGGCTGCGCCGTGGGTCTTCGCTCGGTTCATCGCCCGCCCGGCCGCACCGGCGGCGGGAAGGGCGCAGAGTTTCTAGCAAGGAGGAAGCCTGGGTGCTGAAGGCCCGAAAGGTGCATTTCATCGGCGTCGGTGGCTACGGCATGAGCGCGCTGGCCATGGTGCTCACGCAGCAGGGTATGCAGGTCTCCGGATCGGACGTCGCCGCATCCGACCGGACTCGCCGGCTGGAAGCGGCGGGGGTCGAGATCCACATCGGCGCGCATGACGCCGCCCACATCGACGGAGCCGAGGTGGTCGTCTATTCCACCCAGGTGCCGCAGGACAACCCGGAGCTGGCGGCGGCCCGCGCCCGGGGCCTGCGGGTGATGCACCGCTCGGAGGTGCTGGCCGAGTTCGTGAACGGCCAGTCCATCGCCGTGGCCGGCACCCACGGCAAGACCACGACCTCCTCCATGATCGCCTTCCTGCTGGAGCGGGGCGGCCTCGACCCGACCGTCCTCCTGGGCGGCGAGATGGAGGCCATCGGCGGAACGGGCAAGGCCGGCAGCGGCCCCTGGGTGGTGGCCGAGACCGACGAGTCCGACCGCTCCTTCCTGCGCTACCGCCCGGAGGTGGCGGTGGTGACCAACGTGGAGCCCGAGCACCTCGAGTTCTGGGAGGGCTCCTTCGAGCGCATCAAGGAGGGCTTCCGCCAGTTCCTCGGCCAGGTGCGCCCGGGGGGACTCGCCGTGCTCTGCGCCGACGACCCGACCCTCCTGGCGCTGGGCCGGGAGCTCGCGCAGACTCCCGGCGGCGCCCGGGTGGTCTTCTACGGCACCCACCCTGCGGCGTCGTGGCAGGCGCACAACATCCGCACCTGGGAGAAGGGCATCGCCTACGACTGCGTGCGGGACGGTCGGATGCTGGGCGAGGTCCGCCTGCCGGTCCCGGGCCGGCACAACGCCCTGAACTCCCTGGGCGCGCTGGTGGCCGGGGAGTACGCCGGCCTCTCCTTCGCGCAGATGCGGGAGAGCCTGCTCTGCTTCGGCAACGCCAAGCGGCGCTTCCAGGTATGGGCTGAGGTCGACGGCATCCGGGTGGTGGACGACTACGCCCATCATCCTACGGAGATCCGGGCGACCCTGGCCGCCGCCCGGGAACAGGCGCGCGGCCGGATCGTCGCGGTCTTCCAGCCGCAGCGCTACTCCCGCACCCACTGGCTGATGGACCAGTTCGCCACGGCCTTCCAGGACGCCGACGTGCTCGTGCTCACCCGCATCTACAGCCCGCCCGGCGAGCAGCCGATTCCCGGCGTGTCCGCGGAGACGCTGGCCGCCCGCATCACGGCCAACACGGGCCGGCCGGTCACGCTGCTCAGCGACCCGCGGGAGATCCTCGCCTTCCTGCTTTCCGAGGTGCGCCCCGGCGACACGGTGCTGACGATGGGCGCCGGCGACATCTGGCAGGTGGCGCGCGACCTGGCGCAGGAGCTGAAGGCGCGCACCCCGTCGGCCCGGGGCCAGGGATAGGTCGCGTAAGCGAAGCGGCAGCCTTTCGGGCTGCCGCTCAACGCTTTGCTTGGAGACACCCCGCCGTGCGGGAAGCTAGACGTAGGGCGAGTAGTGGTTGGGGTCCACCAGCTCGCGGTACTTGTGGATCACCTGCTTCATGTCTTCCCACACGTCCCGCTTCTTGCTGGGGTCCCTGAGCAGGGCGGCGGGGTGGTAGGTGGGCATGAAGAGGATGCCCTCCCGCTCGATCCACTGCCCCCGCATCCGGGTGATGCGCGCCTGCGGGTCGATGACCCCCTGCAGGGCGGTGGC
The DNA here is from genome assembly GCF_017874315.1 of Symbiobacterium terraclitae. Taxonomy (NCBI): domain Bacteria; kingdom Bacillati; phylum Bacillota; class Clostridia; order Eubacteriales; family Symbiobacteriaceae; genus Symbiobacterium; species Symbiobacterium terraclitae. The sequence goes on from NZ_JAGGLG010000002.1 coordinate 158,557, forward strand.
GCCCAGGAGCACGATGATCTTGGGCTGCACCAGCCGGATCTGGGCGCGCAGGTACGGCCAGCACGCCTGCCGCTCGGCGGGCTCGGGGATGCGGTTGCCCGGCGGCCGGCACTTCACCACGTTGGCGATGTAGCAGTTCCGCCGGCGGTCGAACCCCGAGACCTCCAGGATCCGGTCCAGCAGCTGGCCGGCCTTGCCCACGAAGGGGCGGCCGAGCCGGTCCTCGTCGGCGCCGGGGCCCTCGCCGATGCACATCAGTCCCGCCGGCCAGACCCCCTCGCCGAAGACCACCTGCTGGCACCCCGCCCGCAGGCCGCAGCGGCTGCAGCCCCTGACGACCTCGGCCAGGGCGTTCATGTCAGGTAACAGATCGAGCTCTGTCGGCGCGCCTGTGTAGATCATCTTCGTCCACCTTCGTCGTGGGAGTTCTCCCTTCTGATTCGGTGGCGGCGGCGCCTCTCCCTGCGGGGGAGAGGAAAAGCGCCCCTGAGTCGCACCTCCGGGGGTGCGGCGGGGGCGCTGCGGAAGGGCACTGCGGCCCGGACAGCCGGCGATTGCCGACGGGCAACGCGGGCCTGCCGGTCGGAACGCTACTGGCGCGGGCGGCGGGCCTCGCCGGACTGCTCGTACATCTGCTGCAGCAGGGTGCGGGGGTGCTCCTCCCCGCCGTCGTCGTGCAGCGGCTCGACCTCCAGCTTCATCTTCGCCCCGGGCTTTGCGGGCCCGGGCTTGCCGGCCCGGGGTTCCTCTGCCATCGCACATCACCTCGCCCCATAGCCTTATCCGGGCCCGCCCAGCCCATGCAAGCCCGCCATTCGGCGGTTGTCGTGGGTTATGCGCTATGGTATAATGCTTCAAATTCAGAGCAAGATGCTCAGTCGGAGGTCGGATCATGGACTCGAAATTCGGGCCGGAGGCGTTGACTTTCGATGACGTCCTGCTGGTACCAGCACGCTCGGAGGTTCTCCCCCGCGACGTCGACGTATCGACTCGCCTGACTCGCAAGATTCGGCTCAACATCCCCCTGATTTCCGCAGCCATGGACACGGTGACGGAGGCGCGCATGGCGATCGCCATGGCGCGCGAGGGCGGTATCGGCATCATCCACAAGTCGATGTCCATCGAGCGGCAGGCCGAGGAGGTCGACAAGGTCAAGCGCTCCGAACACGGCATCATCGTCGACCCGGTCTACGTGCACCCGGACGACATGATCGACGTGGCCCTGCAGCTCATGGCCCGCTACCGGATCTCGGGCGTGCCGGTGGTGGAGCGGGGAACCCACAAGCTGGTGGGCATCCTCACCAACCGTGACCTGCGCTTCGAGGACAACTGGCACCAGCCCGTGGGCAACGTGATGACCCGGGAAAACCTGATCACCGCACCCGTGGGCACCACGCTGGAGGAGGCCAAGGGCATCCTGCGCCACGCCAAGGTGGAGAAGCTTCCGCTGGTGGACGACCACGGGGTGCTGAAGGGCCTGCTCACCATCAAGGACATCGAGAAGGCCAAGAAGTACCCCAACTCGGCCAAGGACGAGCGGGGCCGGCTCCTCTGCGGCGCCGCCATCGGCGTCTCGCCCGACGTCATGGAGCGGGCCGGGGCGCTGGTGGACGCCGGCGTGGACGTGCTCGTGCTCGACTCCGCGCACGGACACTCCGCGGGCATCATCGAGGTGCTGCGCCGGGTGAAGGCCAGCTTCCCCAACGTGCAGGTCATCGCCGGCAACGTGGCCACCCCCGAGGGCACCCGCGACCTGATCGAGGCCGGAGCCGACGCGGTCAAGGTCGGCATCGGACCGGGCTCCATCTGCACCACCCGGGTTGTGGCGGGCATCGGCGTCCCGCAGGTGACCGCGATCTTCGAGTCGGCCAAGGCGGCGGACGAGTACGACGTGCCGATCATCGCCGACGGCGGCATCAAGTACTCGGGCGACATCACCAAGGCGATCGCGGCCGGCGCCTCCGCCGTCATGATCGGCTCCCTCTTCGCCGGCACCGACGAGTCGCCTGGCGAGATGGAGATCTACCAGGGCCGGTCGTTCAAGGTCTACCGCGGCATGGGCTCCCTCGGTGCCATGAAGGAGGGCTCGGGCGACCGGTACTTCCAGGCCGACGCCCCCAAGCTGGTTCCCGAGGGCATCGAGGGCCGCGTGCCCTACCGGGGTCCCCTGGCCGACACGGTGTTCCAGCTGGTGGGCGGTCTCCGCGCCGGCATGGGCTACTGCGGCACGCCCACCATCGAGGACCTGCGGAAGAACGGCAAGTTCCGCCGCATCACTGCCGCCGGGCTGCGGGAGAGCCACCCGCACGACGTCCACATCACCAAGGAGGCGCCGAACTACAGCGTCTCGTAGCAGAGAGACCCGGGCATATCGCCCGGGCCCTTCTCTGCCCGGAGGCTGGGACCGCCTGCTCCTGCTCCGGGCACCCCGCGCAAGGTCAAAGCTGGGATTCCCGGTCGGCCGCTGGACGGGCCCCCAGCTTTCTGTTAGAGTAGCTAAGGTGTGACCTGTCTCAGGACTGGCAGCGCATACTAGTTATGACCCGCCATACACAAGGGGAGACGGATTTTGACAGCGAAGTTCATCGTCCGCGGCGGCAACCGGCTCTCCGGCACCGTGGCCATCGGGGGCGCGAAGAACAGCGCATTGCCCATCGTCACCGCAGCTGCGCTGGCCGCCGAGGGCGAATCCATACTCGATAACGTACCCGACAACTCCGACATACAGCACCTCTGCGCGATACTCGAAGCACTGGGCTGCCAGGTGGAGCGGGTGGCCGAGACCACGCTGCGCATCCGGGCAGACCGCCTCGAGAACCACGTGGCACCGTACCACATCGCCCGCAGGCTCCGGGGCTCCACCTACGTGATGGGGCTCCTGCTGGCGCGCCTGGGAAGGGGCGAGGTCGCCTGCCCAGGCGGCTGCGAGATCGGCGCCCGCCCGGTGGACTTCCATTTGAAAGGATTCAAGGCGCTCGGGGCCGAAGTGGTGGTGGAGCACGGCGCCATGGTGTCGCAGTCGGTCAACCTGCGGGGCGGCCGCTTCTACGTGGACCGGGCCAGCGTCGGCACCACGGTCAACATGATCATCACCGCCTCGCTGACGCCGGGCGTCACCATCCTCGAGAACGCAGCCTGCGAGCCGGAGATCGTGGACCTGGCCAACTTCATCAACGCCATGGGCGGCCGGGTGCGGGGCGCGGGCACCAACACCGTGCGCATCGAGGGGGTCGACCGGCTGCGCGGCGCGCGGCACGAGGTGATCCCCGACCGCATCGAGGCCGGCACCTACATGGTGATGACCGCCGCCGCCGGCGGCGAGGTCCGCATTGAGAACGTCATCCCCGAGCATCTGGGCACCGTCATCGCCAAGCTGATCGAGGCCGGCCAGGAGGTCGTGGAGCAGGGCGACAGCATTGTGGTGCGGTCGCGCCCCATCCGCTCCGTGGACGTGGAGACCCAGGTCTACCCGGGTTTCCCCACTGACCTGCAGTCGCCCTGGGTCGCCCTGATGGGCCTGGCCGACGGCATCGCCGTGGTGCAGGAGACCATCTTCGAGAACCGCTTCGGCTTCACCAACGAGCTGATCCGGATGGGAGCCAACATCAAGGTTGACCGGAACACCGGGATCGTCCGCGGCGTCGAACGGTATACCGGCGCACCGGTGGAGGCCAAGGACATCCGTGGCGGCGCCGCCCTCGTCACGGCCGCCCTCGCCGCCGAGGGCGTGACCGAGATCGGCGGCGTGCGGTACATCGACCGGGGCTACACCCGCATGGAGGAGAAGCTGACCGCACTGGGTGCGGACATCAAGCGGGTTACGGTGGAGGAAGGCCCCTGAGGGGGAGGGGTGCCTGTTGGCACGAGCCGTACACTCTGCTCGGCGACGGCCCGGGCGGGGGGAGGTCCGCCGGCGCGAGCCGGCGCGGCGCGCCCCGCTTCCGCTGCCGGGCGCGCCCGACGGCCTGCTGATCGCCGCCGTGGCGGGGCTCGCCAGCTTCGGCCTGGTCATGATCTACAGCGCCACCATCCACGAGGGGACCACCGCCGAGGTTGTACGCAGGATGGCCGTCCAGTTCGGCGGCGGCGTCCTGGGCCTTCTGGCCGGGCTGCTGGTGCCGCTCGACTGGTGGCGCAGGCTGACGGTTCCCGCCCTCCTGATCACCGCCGCGGCGCTGGCCTCGCTGCTGATTCCCGGCAATCCCTTCGCCATCACCCGCCTGGGCGCCACGCGCTGGCTCGACGTGGGCCCGCTCTCCTTCCAGCCGTCCGAGTTCGCCAAGCTGACCTTCGTCCTGTTCGGCGCCGGCTTCCTGGAGCGCAGGGCGCCGCGGCTCAGGGCCGGCCACTGGGGCGTCTACCTCCTGGTGCTGGCCGTCTTCGGCGGCCTGATCTACCTGGAGCCCGACCTGGGGACCGCCCTGGTGCTCGGGGGCATCGCCCTCTGCCTGCTCTGGGTGGCCCGCATTCACCTGGTTCCCTTCACCGGCCTCGTGGCGGGGGCCGCGGCCGGGGTCTTCTACCTGGCCATGAACAAGGAGCACCAGAGGCTCCGGCTTCTGTCCTGGTGGAACCCGTGGGCCTACGAGGACGACATCGGCCACCAGGTCATCCAGTCCTGGACCGCCATGGCCCGCGGCGGGCTCTGGGGCGTCGGGCTGGGCGAGTCGCTGCAGAAGCTGGACAACCGCCTGCCCGAGGCGGAGACCGACTTCATCTTCGCCGTCGTGGCCGAGGAGCTGGGGCTCATCGGCGGCGCGGCGGTCATCCTCCTGTTCGTGCTGTTCACCTGGCGCGGGTTCAACGTCGCCCTGCGCGCACCGGACCGGTACACGATGCTCCTGGCCGCGGGCGTCACGACCTGGGTGGGCGGCCAGGCGCTCCTGAACATCGGGGTGGTCACCGGCACCCTGCCCAACACGGGCATCCCGCTGCCCTTCCTCTCGTCCGGCGGCTCCTCGCTGCTGGCCCTGATGATCGGGGTCGGCATCCTCATCTCCATCAGCCGCCTGGCACGCCCCGCAGGCGCCAATCACGGCGAACGGTAGCCCCCTGCACCGGCAGGGGGCTCTTCTTGTGCGGATCCCTTTTTCTGCCCAGGCGGGCATACCTTCTGGTATAATGGTTAGCACATAACAGTCTCACCATTCCGAACCGGACGGGAGGAGCGCGTATGAGGCGAGAAGCCGTCGTCGTCAGTGCCGTGCGCACGCCCTTCGGCGCCTTCAACGGGGGGCTGAAGGACCTCTCCGCAACGGATCTGGGCGCCGTGGCCATCAGGGAGGCGGTCCGCCGGGCCAGGCTGGATGAGCGGCCCGAGCAGATCGACCACGTGCTGATGGGCCAGGTGGTGCAGGCGGGCGCCGGCCAGATTCCGTCGCGGCAGGCGGCCCACAAGGCGGGGCTGCCCTACGGCGTCGTGTCCGAGACAGTGAACAAGGTCTGTGCGTCCAGCCTGTGGGCCGTCAACCTGGCCGACCTGATGATCCGGGCCGGCGACGCCGAGGTGGTGGTCGCGGGCGGGATGGAGTCGATGTCCAACGCGCCCTACCTGCTCTTCGATGCGCGCCGGGGTTACCGCATGGGCCACGGCAGACTGGTGGACGGCGTGATCCACGACGGCCTCTGGTGCGCCTTCGGCGACGTCCACATGGGCACCTATGGCGGTCAGGGTGCCCGGGAGTACGGCCTCACCCGCGCTGAGCTCGACGAGTGGGCCTACCGCAGCCACATGCGTGCGGCCGCCGCCTGGGACCGGGGCCTCTTCGCCGAAGAGGTGACGCCCGTGACGATCAAGCAGAAGAAAGGAGAGGTCACCGTCGCGGTGGACGAGCCGATCCGGCGCGACACCTCCCTGGAGAAGCTGGCGGCGCTGCGCCCGGCCTTCGAGCCGGACGGGGTGATCACCGCCGGCAACGCCCCGGGCCTCTCCGACGGCGCCTCGGCCCTGGTCATCATGTCCCGGGAGAAGGCCCAGGCGCTCGGGCTGGAGGTGCTGGCCACGATCCTGGCCCAGGGGCAGCACTCCGAGGAGCCCCACGCCCTGCACACGGTGCCGGCCCGGGCCGGGCAGCAGGCGCTGGCCCGCGCCGGGCTCACCGCTGCGGACCTGAACCTGGTGGAGATCAACGAGGCCTTCGCCGCGGTGACGCTGGTCTCGACCCGGCTCCTGGGGGTCGACCCCGAGATCGTCAACGTCAACGGCGGCGCCATCGCGCTCGGCCATCCCATCGGGGCCAGCGGCGGCCGGATCCTCATGCACCTGATCTACGAACTGCGGCGCCGGGGCGGCGGCATCGGCCTGGCCGCCATCTGCTCCGGCGGCGGCCAGGGCGAGGCGACGCTGATCCGGGTCGAGTAGGCTGCGACCTGCGCGGGGTGCGCGCATCGGCTCCGTTGCCATCTGCTCTGGCGTCGGTCGTGGGCGGCGACGCTGATTCGCGTTCAGTAGATCTACCTTGAGAGGGATGAGGACGATGCAGCGGATCATGGTGGTTGGCGCCGGCCAGATGGGCTCGGGCATCGCCCAGGTGGCGGCGCAGGCGGGATATCAGGTCTACCTGCGGGATATCGAGGACCGCTTCGTGCAGCGCGGCCTGGGCGTGATCGAGAAATTCCTGTCCCGGGACGTCGCGAAGGGGCGGCGCACCGAGGAGGAGAAGGCGGCGATCCTGGGGCGCATCACCGGCACCGTGGATCTGGCGCCGGCCGCCCAGTGCGACCTGGTCATCGAGGCCATCGTCGAGAACCTGGAGGCTAAGCTGGCGCTCTTCCGCGAGTTGGATCAGATCTGCCCGGAGACCACCCTCTTCGCCTCCAACACCTCCAGCCTTCCGATCACGCAGCTGGCTGCGGTGACCCGCCGGCCCGACCGGTTCATCGGCATGCACTTCATGAACCCGGTGCCGGTCATGCAGCTGGTGGAGGTCATCCGGGGCATCGCGACCTCGGACGAGACCTACGCCCGGATCCGGTCCCTCGCCGAGGCGATGGGGAAGACGCCGGTCGAGGTCAACGACTTCCCGGGCTTCGTCTCCAACCGGGTTCTCATGCCGATGCTGAACGAGGCCATGTTCTGCGTGTACGAGGGCATCGCCGGGGTCGAGGAAGTCGACACGGTGATGAAGCTCGGCATGAACCACCCCATGGGCCCGCTCACCCTGGCGGACTTCATCGGGCTGGACACCTGCCTGTCGATCATGAACGTGCTGTATGAAGGCTTCAAGGATCCCAAGTACCGGCCCTGCCCGCTGCTGGTGCAGATGGTGCAGGCTGGCTACCTGGGCCGCAAGAGCGGCCGCGGGTTCTACATCTACGACGAGAACGGCGCCACGCCCATGAAGCGGTAGTCCGAAGGAGCCGCCCCCACCGCTGGTGCATGCGGTGGGGGCGGCCCTGTCAGGGCTGCCGGCACAGCTGGGAGACCGAGGTGCGGACGACCCGCTCCATCTCCTCCGGCCGGAGGCGCTCAGGTTCGAGCAGCGCATGGACCGCCAGCCCGTCGATGACGGCGTAGATCCGCTCTGCCTCCAGCGCCAGATCCAGGCCCGCGCGCAGCATCCGCTCGCGGTCGAGGTACGCGAGCAGCTGGCAGATGAGCTCGTGCATCCGGTTCTCCGGAACCCCCGTGAGATCCGCGCGGTGGCGGACGTGTTCCATGAAGGAGAACCAGACGTCCATCTCGGCCCTGCGCTCCGCATCCAGGGGCACCAGCTCCAGCAGCAGCCGGACCGCTTTCTCGTCGGGTGGGAGGTCTTCCCGCACGAGACGCAGGATGCGCTGCTCCACCCGCTCGTTTACGAACCGCATCGCGTAGATCAGCAGATCGTCCTGGTTCTTGAAGTAGTGCCGCAAGGCACCGGCTGACATGCCCGCTTCCGCGGCGATCTTCCGCACTGTCGCCCCTTCCATGCCGCTCTTCAGGATGACCCGCCACATCGCCTCGGCGATGCGCTTCCGCTGTTCCTCGTGACTGACGACCTTCGGCATGGAGCTATTATAGCACAAGTGTGTTGCAAAAACGAGGCGGCCGTGCTACACTCCCCTTTGGCAATACACTTGTGCTAAAAAGGGGTGCGTGGCATCCGATGAGTCCCATCGCCTACCTCATCATCGGGGTAGAAATCGGCTTCTGGCTCTGCACCATCACCGGCCTGGCCGTCCGCTACCTGCTGAACAGGCCTCGCCTCGGCCTCGTCCTGCTGGCCATGACCGCCGTGCTGGACCTGGTTCTGCTCGTTGCGACGACGTACGACGTCCTGGTCAACGGCACGGTTGCGACCCTCGCCCACGGCATCGCCGCGGTCTACCTCAGCATTTCGGTTACGTTCGGAAAGCGGCTCGTCCGCTGGGCGGATGAACGGTTCCGGTACTACGTCCTGAAAACGGGTGCGCGGCCGGTGCAGCTGTACGGCCGCGAGCACGCCCGGTATAACCTGCAGGGCAGCCTGCTTTACCTTCTCGCCTGGCTGCTGGGCGGCGGGTATCTCTTCCTCCTCATCTACCTCGTCGGTGATCCTGTACGGACCAACGCCCTGGCAGCGGTACTGCGGGTCTGGACGGTCTCCGTGATCATCGATCTCCTGATCGCGGCCTCGTACTTCATCTGGCCCAGACAGCCCCAGCCCGCGCCAGCCCCGCAAGCACCACCAGCGCAACCAGGCCGAAGAGCGGGTAGAAGAAAGCCAGCAGCCGGCTGAAGCCGAACCCGCTGCCCAGGAGGGTCAGGCAGATGGTCGCCACGACGGCCTCCCGGTAGCGCCAGAACCGGCCCAGCCGTCCGGCGAAGCCGTAGGCGCAGGCGACGGCGGTCGTGTAGATCTCGGCCCAGAGCACCAGGGCGTAGAACCACTGCACGGCGCCGCTGTGGAAGCGGGTCAGGTAGAGCATGGGGATCTCCACCGCCGCCTCGGGCAGGTGGGCGCTGATGGTCAGCGTCATGCCCGCGGCCATCAGGCCCAGGGCGAGGCCGCCGGCGGCGCCGCCCCAGAGGATCACCCGGCGGTCGTTCACCTCGGCGCCCAGCGGGCCCAGCACCGAAATCGAAAGCACCAGATTGTAGCTCACGTAGAGCAGCGCGGCCATCCACCAGGAGCGTGCCGGCGCCAGCTCGGGCGCGGGGGCGAGCTGGCCCAGGGCGGCGCCGAGCCCGTGGTAGTGCAGCGACGAGGCCACCAGCAGGACCACGGCGCCGGTGAGGAGCGGCACCACGACCGTGTTGGCCGTCATGATGCCCCGCATGCCGGCCAGGATCGTCGCGCCGGCGAGCACCGCGGTGAACAGCGTGCCGAGGGCGTACGGCGAGCCCAGCTGCTGGCTGAAGATCGCCCCGCCGCCTGCGATCATCACTGTCAGCGTGATGCCGAGGAAGAGCGTTACGGCGCCGTCCATGATCCGCCCCACCAGCGGGCCGCAGACGTGGTGCAGGATCTCCCGGTGCGTCTCGGCCCGCATCCGCCGGCCGAGCTCCATCACGGTCACGCCAAAGAGGCAGAAGAGCGCCGTGGCCAGCAGCACACCCGTCAACCCCCAGCGCCCGTAAGCGGCGAAGAAGCGCAGTGTCTCCTGGCCGGACGCGAAACCGGCGCCCACGACCGTTCCGATGTAGGTCGTCGCCACGCGGAACACTTGAAATCCGCGCCTCATCGGCACGCCACCGCCCCTCACATGCCCGAGTCTGTAACGGATCGAGCAGGTGGCACTCGCGCGCTCCGGCCACCGCCCGTCGCAAATCTAGTCCGCCAAGTACCGAAGTCTGTCCTCGTCCCTCCACCATATGTGTCATTAGGGGGGAGTTTGCTTGCTCTGACCCCGCGGTCAACCGTATAATGGACGCGACAACTGCATCGACCACGTCCCGAGTCTTGCGACCTGTGTTCCGAATGGTCGCCTGACCGGTCCCGGCTTTTCGGGCCAGGGTCGTCGGGGAAACCCGGCGGCCTCCCGTTGGAAAGGGGCGGAGCCTGCGGGGGGCGCCCGCGTTGTTCTGCTGTCTTCCTGCCGGGGGATGGCTGTTTTTTTACATGCGATGGACCGACGAAGCAGGTGAAACGATGGAGTTTTTTACGCTACTGTCCGTCGAGGAGGCCCGGGATCGGTGGCTGGCTGCGGTGGAGCGGCGCATGGCCGCGGAGCGGGTTGCCGCGTCTGAGGCCGCAGGGCGGATCACCGCCTCGCCGGTGCTGTCGCCGGAGGAGCTGCCGCCCTTCGCCCGGAGCAGCGTGGACGGCTACGCCGTCCGCTCGGCCGACACCTTCGGCGCCTCCGAGGGGCTCCCGGCCTACCTCACCGTCACCGCCGAGATCCCGATGGGTCAGGCGCCGACGCTGCCGCTGAACCCCGGCGAGGCGCAGAAGATCGCCACCGGCGGCGCACTGCCGGAGGGGGCAGACGCGGTGATCATGGTGGAGCACACCGAGCAGTCGGCGCCTGACGAAATCGCGGCGCTGCGGCCCGTCTCGCCGGGCGAGAACGTGATGCACCGGGGCGAGGACTGCCGGGCCGGCGCGGAGCTGATCCCCGCCGGGCGGCTGATCCGGGCGCAGGAGGCAGCGCTGCTCAGCCACGCCGGCATCCTGCAGGTGGACGTGGTGCGGCGTCCCCGGGTGGCTATCATCTCCACCGGCGACGAGCTGGTTCCCGCCGATCAGGCCCCGGGCCCCGGCCAGATCCGGGAGTCCAACGGCCAGGCGCTCTCCGCCCTGGTGCTGCGGGACGGCGGCGAGCCCGCGTTCCTGGGCCTCGCCCCCGACGACGAGGAGCGGATCCTCGCCCTCCTCAGGCAGGGCATGGCGTACGACCTCATCCTGATCTCCGGCGGCTCCAGCGTGGGCGCCCGGGACCTCACCGCCCGCCTGATCGGACGGCTGGGCGAGCCGGGCGTGCTCGTGCACGGCGTGAAGCTGAAGCCCGGTAAGCCGACGATCCTGGCCGTGGCCGGGGGCGTGCCCGTGGCCGGGCTCCCCGGCCACCCCGTGAGCGCACAGGTGGTCTACAGCCTCTTCGTGGCGCCGCTGCTCCGGCAGATGCAGGGACTGCCGCCCGAGCCGGAGTTCCGGCCCACCGTTCTGGCGCGGCTGACCAAGAACGTGGCGTCGACGGCCGGCCGCACCGACGTGGTGCGGGTGCGGCTCTTCCGGCGGGACGGCGAGGTCTGGGCCGAGCCGGTGCACGGCAAGTCCGGCCTCATCTCGACACTGGTGAAGGCCGACGGGTTGATCGTGATCCCCTCCGCCCGGGAGGGGCTGCTGGCCGGCGATACGGTGGAAGTGGAGGTCCTGGCATGAGCAAGCGGCAGATCTACCTGGAATCGCTGCCCCACGACGTAGCCCTGGAGCGGCTGCTCACCGCCCTCGACCAGGCCGGCTGGGGCCCGCAGCGAGAGGTCGTCCCCACCGACAAGGCTCTGGGCCGCATCACCGCGGCACCCGTGCGGGCCCGCATCTCGGCCCCGCACTACAACGCCTCCGCCGTGGACGGCATCGCGGTGAAGGCCAGCGATACCTTCGGCGCCACCGAGACGTCGCCGCTCACCCTGACCATCGGAGAGCAGGCCCACTGGGTCGACACCGGCGACCCCCTGCCGCCCGGCTGCGACGCGGTCATCATGGTGGAGCACGTCAACCTGCTGGACGACGGCCACCACAGCGGCGCCCGCTGCGAGATTCTGGCGCCGGTGGCCCCCTGGCAGGACGTGCGGCAGATCGGCGAGGACGTGGTGGCCACCGAGATCCTGCTGCCGGAGGGGCACACCATCCGGCCCCAGGACATGGGCGCGCTGCTGGCCGCCGGCATCCTGGAGGTACCCGTGGTGCGGAAGCCGGTGGTCACGTTCATCCCGACGGGCACGGAGATCGTCGAGCCGAAGGCCGACCCGGCCCCCGGGGAGATCATCGAGTTCAACTCGCGCGTCATCCTGTCGATGGTGTCCGAGTGGGGCGGCACGCCCGTGCGCGGCCCGATCGTGCGCGACGACTACGACCTGATCCGCCGGACGGTCCGGGAGGCCGTCGCCGGCTCCGACATCGTCATCGTCAACGCCGGCTCCTCCGCCGGCAGCGAGGACTACACCGTCCACGTGCTGAAGGAGCTGGGGCAGGTGCTGGCGCACGGCGTCGCCATCCGCCCCGGCAAGCCCGTGATGCTGGGCCTGATCGACGGCAAGCCCTTCGTCGGCCTGCCCGGCTATCCCGTCTCCACCTGGTTGACGGCCGAGCTCTTTGTGAAGCCGCTGGTCTACCGCTTCCTGGGCCAACAGGTGCCCCGGCGCCCGACGGTGCGGGCCAGCCTGGCCCGCCGGGTAACCTCGCCCATGGGGGTGACGGAGTACGTGCGGGTGAAGCTCGGCCGGGTGGGCGAGCGGCTGGTGGCCACGCCCATCAGCCGGGGCGCCGCTGTCATCTCGTCGCTGGTGCGGGCGGACGGCCTGCTGGTGGTCCCCTCCGGACTGGAGGGCATCGGCGAGGGCAGCGAGGTCGAGGTGGAGCTGCTCCGGCCGCTAAGCGAGATCCAGGAGACCGTGGTGGCCATCGGCTCCCACGACACGTCGCTGGACCTGATGGGCTCCTTCCTGCGCCGGAAGAGCGGCTTCTACCTCTCCAGCGCCCACGTGGGCTCCCAGGGCGGGCTGCTGGCCCTGAAGCGGGGCGAGGCACACGTGGCCGGCGTCCACCTGCTGGACGAGGCCACGGGCGACTACAACACCGCATACGTGCAGAAGTACCTGGGCAGGCCGGCGCTGCTGGTGCTGCTGGCCAGGCGGGAGCAGGGCTTCATCGTGCCCAGGGGCAACCCGAAGAACATCACCTCGTTCCGCGACCTGGCCCGGCCCGACGTGCAATACGTCAACCGGCAGCGGGGCGCCGGCACCCGGCTGCTGCTGGATTACCACCTGAAGCAGGAGGGGATCTCGCCTGCTGAGGTGCAGGGGTACCGCTGGGAGCTGTTCACCCACCTGAACGTCGCCGCGGCCGTGAAGGCGGGCGACGCCGACGCCGGGCTGGGCATCCGGTCCGCCGCGCAGGCGATGGACCTGGACTTCGTCCCGGTGGCCTGGGAGGAGTACGAGCTCTGCATCCCGGCGGAGCTGGAGGAGCACCCTGGGGTTCAAGCGGTGCTGACCCTGCTCCGCGACCCCGAGTTCCTGGGAGCCGTGGAGTCCCTGGGCGGCTACGACTGCGCTGACTCCGGCCGAATCCGCCGGGTCTAGCCATCTGAAGGGAGGCCCGACCATGATCGATCAGTGGGGCCGGAAGATCAACTACATGCGCGTCTCGGTGACCGACCGCTGCAACCTGCGCTGCGTCTACTGCATGCCCCTCCAGGGCGTGACGCTGGGCCCGCACCACGAGTACCTCACGTACGAGGAGCTCACGCGGGTGATCAAGGCTGCGGTGGAGCTGGGGATCGACCGGATCCGCGTGACGGGCGGCGAGCCCCTGGTGCGCAAGGACATCGTGAAGTTCCTCGCCCAGCTCAAACCCCTGGGCGTGAAGGACCTCTCGCTATCGACCAACGGCCTGCTCTTCCCCAAAATGGCCAAGGACCTGAAGGCCGCGGGCGTCGACCGGCTGAACATCTCGCTGGACACGCTCCGCCCCGACCGGTTCACGAAGATCGCCCGGATGCCCGGCAGCCCGGCCGACGTGCTGGCCGCGGTGGACGCTGCGCTGGAGCTGGGGATGGAGCCGGTGAAGCTCAACATGGTGGTCATCCGCGGCTGGAACGACGACGAGCTGGCCGACATGGCCAGGCTCACCCTGGATAAGCCGATCCACATGCGCTACATCGAGGTCATGCCCTTCTCCGAGGCGTACACCTTCACGTGGGAGAACCTGGTCTCCGCCGCGGAGATGCGGGAGCGGCTCCTGGACGAGTTCGGCGACCTGGAGCCGGTGCGGGAGGGCGTGAAGGGCAACGGACCGGCCAAGTACTGGCGGCTGCCCGGGGCGAAGGGCACGGTGGGCTTCATCTCCGCCGTCACCGAGTGCTTCTGCGCCGACTGCAACCGGATCCGGCTCTCGGCCGACGGCAAGATCAACCCTTGCCTGGGCCACGTCCACGAGGTGGACCTGAAGTCGATCATCCGCGACCCGTCCAGGACAGACGAGGATCTGAAGAACGCCCTGGCCGACGCGATCCTGCGCAAGCCCCGCGAGCACAACTTCGACGACCTGGAGTCGGACTACAAGCTGCGGGTCATGCATGGCATCGGCGGCTAGCCGTGACACGCGATACTGGAGGGAGCACTGCATGGCAGAGCTGACGCATCTGGACCCGCGCGGCAACGCCCGCATGGTCGACGTGGGCGCCAAGCAGGAGACCGAGCGGGTGGCCATCGCCCGGGCGGAGGTGCGGATGCGCCCCGAGACCCTGGCCCTGATCCAGTCGGGCGGCGTGCCCAAGGGCGACGTGATCGGCGTGGCCCGAGTGGCCGGCATCATGGCGGCCAAACGCACGGGCGAGCTGATCCCGCTCTGCCATCCGCTGCCGATCACGCAGGCCAGCGTCGATTTCGCCTTCGACGAGGCCGGCGGCCGGGTGCTGATCGAGTCCCGGGTTTCGACGGTGGGCCGGACCGGGGTGGAGATGGAGGCGCTCACCGCCTGCTCCGTGGCGGCGCTCACCATCTACGACATGGCCAAGGCCGTCGACAAGGGCATGGTGGTCGGCGAGATCCGCCTGGTGAAGAAGACCGGCGGCAAGAGCGGCACCTACGTCCGCCCCGGCGAGGAAGTGGAATAGCGCAGGCGCCCCCGTGCACAGCAGCTGCACGGGGGTCTTGCTTGTTCCGGGGCCTCGGGAAGACAGTCGGCTGCCGCTCGGTCGGGCAGCTGCTGCTCCGTGGACCTTCCGCGAACGGAACGTGCCTCCCCACCCTCTATTTTGGTGAGAACGGTCAGAGAGGGTCAGGCCATGGAGTACTTACAGTTGCTGCGGGCCCATCAGGGCTATCTGGAGCGGATTGCCCTGGCGATGCTGGGGAACCGGGCCGACGCCGAGGACGCCCTGCAGGAGACGGCTCTGGCCGGGTACCGGCACTTCGACCAACTGCGCGACGCGCACGCCTTCGGCGCCTGGATTCGGCGGATCCTGATCCGGCAGTGCCGGCAGATCCTGGAGCGCAGGCAGCGGTCCGTCCCGGTGGACGACCTGGCGGCCTACCTGCCGGATACGGTCCCGGGGCCGGATGCAGAGTCGACGGCGGTCTGGGGGATGGTGGCGCGCCTCAGCGACCACCTGCGTCCGGTGGTGGTGCTGCGGTACATGCTGGATATGTCGCAGCAGGAGGTGGCCGAGGCCCTGGGCATCCCCGTGGGCACCGTGAAGTCCCGCCTCGGGAAGGCGCTGGCGCTGCTGCGACAGATGGAGGAAGCAGAGAGGAGGGCGGCGCAATGAACGGCCGCGACGACTTCGAGCACCGCCTGGGCCAGGCGCTGAAGCGCTGGGCGCAGGCTGGAGAGCCGACGATGGACCTGGAGGCCTTGGTGCGGGAGCGGGTGCCCCTGAAGCCCGTCCCGAAGCAGATGGGGCGCCGCGGCAGCCGGTGGAAGCCGTGGATGGGCGGCGCGGCCGCAGCGGTCACCGCCCTGGCCCTGGGCGTCTCCTTGTTCAGGTGGACCTGGGCGGCTGCCGGCCTGCAGCGGTCCGCAACCCCGGCGGTCGTCGTCCATGCCGGGATGGGAGGGGAACAGGCCAGCCTGGCGGAGGTCACCCGGGGCGGCATCACCGTGCGCATCCTCGCGGCGGTGGCGAACGCCGAGGGCACCGTGATTGTCTACCGGGTGCTGGGGGCGCCTGCCACCGGGGGGAGCGACGTGCAGCCTGTGGCGGTGGAATCGGTTGTGGTGCGTCCGGCCCCGCGGTGGCCGTGGCCGTGGGGCGGTCGCACCGGCGGCGAAGAAGCGGTCGATTTTGCCACCGAACCCGTGGAGACGCCGCACGGCTACCTGGGCGCCATCTCCGCCCGTCCCCTGGAGGTCGAGGAGGCGGAGCTCGGGCTGGTCTTCCGGGTGGGCGAGGAGAGAATCACGGTGAGCGTGCCGGTCTCGCGCCAGGACAGCGACAAGTCCTCCCGTTGAGGAAGGCGTGAACCGTGGCCACCCGGGCCACTCAGGCCGTCCGTACTGGAGGGGTGTCGCTCGAACACAGGCCCCCCGCACAACAGCGGTGCGGGGGGCGTGCTCGTATCGCACAACTCGATAATTCACAGGCAGGAATATCGCCGTCGATCCGCGTACTCTACACCTGAAACCCGTCAGAGGTGATCACATGCTGCAGCTGCGGCTTCAGACGGCATTTCTGCTCCTGGTCGGGCAAGTGCTGCTGGGCGGCCTGGGCTGGTTCCTGTCCGGCCGGCTGCCCTGGGTGGGGCTCCTGACCACTCTGTTCCTGCTGTGGTTCGCCTGGCGGCTCGGCCTGGTCTTCCGCGACGAGGCGGAGCGGCGGACCCGGCGCTACCGGGCCTCCACCGCGGCCTGGACCGCCTTCCTCTCCCAGGCGCCCGGCCTCCTGCTGCTGCACTACTGGGCGCCCGACTGGATCCACTCGCTCTGGCAGGGGGCGTTCCTGCCCGCCGCCGCGCTTTTGGACCGGTACTGGCCCGGCACCGGCGCCAGCCTCGTCCCGTGGCTCTGGCTCACGGCTCCCCTGCTGATCCTGCTGTTCACCCGCCCCGCCCGCGCGCAGCAGACCCAGGAGGTACCCGTCCAGCGCCGGGCCCCGGGCGAGTGGGTGCCGGCCCGGCGCCTGGCCGACGTGCAGAAGCGCGGGCTCAAGGTGCGCTGATGCCCCGTCTGGATGCCTCTGCGCCCCCGTTAATAATCTGCAAGGGAAAAGGATGGCCTTCAGCAGCCGGTGAAATCCCCCCCACGCTGATGCATGGGGGGGATTCGTGTGCTGCGCAGGGCAAGGGAGATGTACCGGCCGTCCTTCCTGCTGCTCAGGGCGCGGCCGGGGGATGACGGTTCCCGGCCCCTCGCGGCGCCCTTCGCCTCACCCGACATCACGGTGGGGCCGGACGGGCGGCCGCAGGCGGTCGTGTGGAACCTCGGCTTCCGCGAGGTCACGGCCACCACCGAGTTCTACGCCGTGCCGGCCGGCCTGCCGGTGGCCTCGGAGACTGCACGGCTGCTGGGCGTGGGCAACCCGGCGATCATCGGCCCCGGCCAGTCGGTGCGGGTGCGCTGCAACCAGGCATGGGTGCGGGGGCACGCGGACGTCCTGCTGGTGGCAGCCTTCCATCCGGAGCTGGACCCCGTCGTGCGGCCCTTCGAGCCCCAGGCCGACCGGCACGTGGGCCAGATGAACTACCCGTGGGTCGGCACCTTCGCGGGCCTCCTCGCCGAGCGGCCGGTCCGCGTGGAGATCCGCCCCGCCCCGCAGGGCCTCTACAGGCTCAAGCTGTTCGAGGACGGGTCCCGGCTTCCCCGCTGCGACCGGGTCATGAAGCCCAACGGCCACCGGTTCCACTGGCTGGAGGTGGAGGGCGAGGCCCGGCTGCTGTTCGACCTGGCGGTGGTCGACAACAACCGGCTGGCCCTGGGCGTCGGACCCCGGGGAGGTCTTCCCGAGAGCGGGCTGCTGGCCCGGGTGGTGGCTTGAGAGAGCGGCTTCAGCCCTTCGGACGCGCGAGCCAGTCCAGCAGCTCGGGCAGGTCCATGGCGTTGATCACGTCCTGCGGCTCCACCCAGCCCCGGCGGGCCTGCCCGACGCCGTAGGGCAGGAGTTCCAGCTCCCGTACGGAGTGGGCGTCGGTGTTGATCACCAGCTTCACGCCCGCCTCCCGGGCCAGGCGCGCATGCCGGTCGGGGAGGTCGAGCCGGGACGGGCTGGCCGAGATCTCCAGCGCCGTGCCGGTGCGGGCACAGGCCTCCAGGATGCGGTCGAAGTCGAGCGCCGCGGGCTCGCGCCGGCCGATGACCCGGCCGAAGGGGTGGCCGATGATGTCCACGTGCGGGTTGTGGATCGCCCGGAGCAGCCGCTCGGTCTGCTCCGCCTCGGGCAGCCCCAGGTGGCTGTGCAGCGAGGCCACCACCACGTCCAGCTCCGCCAGCAGCTCGTCCGGGTAGTCGAGGGTGCCGTCCCGCAGGATGTCCACCTCGGCGCCGGCCAGCAGGCGGAAGCCCTCCCCCTGGTCCAGCCGGCGGATGGCGGCGATGTGCTGCCTGAGCCGCTCCGGGCTCAGCCCCCGGGCGATGGCCAGCGACTGGGAGTGGTCGCAGATGGCGAGGTAGCGGTGGCCCAACGCCCGGGCCGCCTCGGCCATCTCCGCCAGCGTCGCCGTGCCGTCTGAGGCGGTGGTGTGCACGTGGAGGTCGCCCCGGAGGTCTGCCACGGTGATCAGGCGGGGCAGGCGCCCGGCGCGGGCGGCGGCCACCTCGCCCCCGCCCTCCCGCAGCTCCGGCGGGATATAGGGCAGGCCCAGCGTCCGGTAGACGACGGCGTCGGCGGCCTCGGACTCCTCGGTTACCCGGGAGTCTTGTGCGCTGCGGTGGGGGCTGTCTGCGGCTCCGGCGGCGTACGGCCGGACGTACTCGGCAGCTGCCGGCGGAGCCATGCCTGCCAACTCCGCCGGCGGGGCCGCGCCGGCCAGCTCGGCCAGGTGGGCGGCCGAGCCTGTCCGCTCGAACAGCGTCAGGGCGAACGCCTCGGGCGGCACCAGCACCGGGTCGACCGGGCGGGGGAGCGGGGGCAGGCGGTCCAGGTGGGCCTGGACGGCGGCGGGGTCCCGGGTGGCGATCACCACGTCGATGTCCGCCACCGTCTCCTGCCGCCGGCGGACGGAGCCCGCGACCTCCGCCCGGAGCACGGCGGGGTGGCTGCGCAGGTGACGCACCACGGCCTCTGCGATCGGGGCGGCGACCCCGATGGAGACCCGGTCGGGCCGCCGGCGGACGCGGGCCGCCGCCTCGAGGATCGCCGCCTCCTTGCGGGGCCCCAGGCCCGGCAGGTCCCGCAGCCGGCCCTCCCGCGCGGCGAGCTCCAGCGCCTCCAGGCTGTCCACGCCCAGCCGCCGGTAGAGCAGCATCGCGGTGCGGGCGCCGAGGCCCGGCACGCGGGTGAGGTCGAGAACCCCCGGGGGTACCGCCTGCCGCAGCTCCTCCAGATAGCCGATGCGGCCGGTCTCCACCAGCTCGGCGATCTTGGCGGCGATTGCCTTGCCGATGCCGGGCACCCGGGTGAGGCGCCCGGCCCCGGCCAGGTCGGCCACCTGTTCGGGCAGCAGGCCGACGGCCTCGGCGGCCTTCCGGTAGGCGCGCACCTTGAACGGGTCCTCTCCGGTGAACTCCAGCAGGTCCGCGATCTCGTACAGGGCCTCGGCCACGGTGAGGTTGTCCACGAACAGCATACCTCCTGGACAGCCTGCGGCCGCAGAACTGCGGCCGCACGTTTCGCGGCGGCGCGCCGCCCCGCAGGGCGGGGCGAAGGATGGGCTGCTCCGGATGCGGCTGGAGCGGTGGATGGTTGCGGCCGGGGAAGGCTACGTCGGGGAATGGCTACAGCCGCCGGGCACAGCGGGAAAAAAAGCAAGTGGAGGGTCTTGACTCCCTCTGGAACCTTTTCTATCATAGGTCATGGTGTTAGCACTCGGGGTTAGCGAGTGCTAACAGATTCAAGCTTGAGGAGGGACCTTCGAGATGAACATCAAGCCGTTGGGCGCTCGGGTCGTCATCAAGGCGCTCGAGAAGGAAGAGCGTACCAAGAGCGGCATTCTGCTGCCCGACACCGCCAAGGAGAAGCCCCAGCAGGGTAAGGTCGTGGCCGTTGGCCCGGGCCGCACCCTCGAGTCCGGGAGCAAGGTGGAGCTCGAGGTCAAGGAGGGCGACACCGTCATCTTCTCCAAGTATGCCGGCACCGAGGTCAAGATCGACGGCGAGGAGTACATCATCCTGGACGGCGAGCGCGACATTCTCGCCATCGTTCAGGGTTAAAGGAGGTCTACGTTAGCGATGCCTGCCAAGCAGATTATCTTCGACGAAACCGCTCGGCGCAAGCTGCAGGCCGGCGTTGATGCTCTTGCGAACACCGTGAAGGTCACCCTGGGTCCCCGTGGCCGGAACGTCGTGCTCGACAAGAAGTTCGGCGCCCCCGCCGTCGCCAATGACGGTGTCACCATCGCCCGCGAGATCGAGCTCGAGGATCCCTTTGAGAACATGGGCGCCCAGCTGGTGAAGGAGGTCGCCACCAAGACCAACGACGTCGCCGGCGACGGCACCACCACCTCCACCGTCCTGGCCCAGGCCATCATCAAGGAGGGCCTGAAGAACGTCACCGGCGGCGCCAACCCGATGATCCTGAAGCGGGGCATCGAGAAGGCCGTCGATGCCGCCGTCGAGTCCCTGCGCAAGATGGCCATCCCCGTCGAGACCAACAAGGCCATCGCCGAGGTCGCCTCCATCTCCGCCAACAACGACCGCGAGATCGGCGAGCTCGTGGCCAAGGCCATGGACACCGTCGGCAAGGACGGCGTCATCACCGTCGAGGAGTCCAAGACCCTCCAGACCGAGCTCGAGACCGTCGAGGGCATGCAGTTCGACCGGGGCTATGTCTCCGCCTACTTCGTCACCGATACGGAGAAGATGGAGGCCGTCCTGAACGAGCCCTATATCCTGATCACCGATAAGAAGATCTCCGCCGTTCAGGACCTGCTGCCCGTGCTGGAGAAGGTCGTGCAGCGCGGCAAGCCCCTGCTGATCATCGCTGAGGACGTCGAGGGCGAGGCCCTGGCCACCCTGGTCGTCAACAAGCTCCGCGGCACCCTGCAGGTCGCGGCCGTCAAGGCCCCGGGCTTCGGCGACCGCCGCAAGGCCATGCTCGAGGACATCGCCATCCTCACCGGCGGCGAGGTCATCTCCGAGGAGCTGGGCCGCAAGCTGGAGAACGCCACCGTCGAGTCCTTCGGCCAGGCCCGCCAGGTCCGCATCGAGAAGGAGAAGACCACGATCATCGACGGCGCCGGCTCCGCCGAGGCCATCAAGAACCGGGTCGCCTCCATCAAGCGGCAGATCGAGGAGACCACGTCCGACTTCGACCGCGAGAAGCTGCAGGAGCGGCTGGCCAAGCTGGCCGGCGGCGTGGCGGTCATCAAGGTCGGCGCGGCCACCGAGGTCGAGCTGAAGGAGAAGAAGCTGCGCATCGAGGACGCCCTGAACGCCACCCGGGCGGCCGTTGAGGAGGGCATCGTCGCCGGCGGCGGCGTCGCGCTGCTCCAGGCCCAGAAGGCCATCGACGAGCTGATCGAGACGCTCCACGGCGACGAGAAGGTCGGCGCCCAGATCGTCCGGCGTGCGGTCGAGGAGCCGCTGCGCTGCATCGTCGAGAACGGCGGCCTCGAGGGCTCCGTCGTCGTCGAGAAGGTCCGCAACCTCCCGGCCGGTCACGGCTTCGACGCCCTGAAGGAGGAGTACGTGGACATGGTCCAGGCCGGCATCATCGACCCGGTCAAGGTCACCCGCTCCGCCCTTCAGAACGCCGCCTCCATCGCCGCCCTGGTCCTGACCACCGAGGCGGCCGTCACCGAGAAGCCCGAGAAGAAGGAGTCCGCCCCGAACCCCGGCATGGGCGGCATGGATATGATGTAGGTTGACAGCCAGTCTGACAACCAGTACACCCCTCAGCTACCGGCTGGGGGGTGTTCCTTTTTCCGGATCGCGCTTGTGCCTCCGGCGGCCCGGCTTGTGGTAAGATACCTCAAACGGCAGGAGGTGGACGCGTTGGTCAGGGCAATCCTCTTCGACCTGGACGAGACACTGATCCTGGACGAGCCCGTCACGCGGGCGGCGCTGGCCGAGGCGGCCGCCCTCGCGGGGCCGGGCGTCGACCAGGCGCGCCTGGCCGAGCGGGCGTGGTCGGAGGCCCGGCGCCTCTGGGCCGAGGGTCCGTACGCCGCCTACTGCGAGCGGATCGGCCACAGCGCGGCCGAGGGGCTCTGGGCACGCTACGATCGGGGCGAACACCCGGCCATCGCCGGCCTGCGGGCGTGGGCGCCGGGATACCGCACGGCGGCCTGGCAGGCGGCGCTCGCCGCGCAGGGGATCCGCGACGACGACCTGGCGCGGTCCATGGTGGGGCGCTTCGCCGCGGCCCGGCGCCGGTACCCGCGCTATCCCGAGGTCGATCCGCTGCTGGCCGCGCTGCGGGCGCGCGGGCTGCGCCTCGGCATCGTCACCAACGGCGTGACGGACCTGCAGCGGACCAAGCTGGCCGGGTCGGGGCTGGAGGAGGCGTTCGACGCGGTGGTGATCTCCGGCGAGATCGACTGCGGCAAGCCTGACCCGGGCATCTTCCATCATATTCTCGGGGAGATGGGAGTGCCGCCGGCCGAGGCGGTGATGGTGGGCGACAACCCCGGGCGCGACGTGGCCGGCGGTCGGGCCGCCGGCCTGCGCACGGTGTGGGTGCAGCGGAACGGCCGGGCGCGGGATCCCCGCCACCCGGCCGACCTGGAGTGCACGGACCTCTCGGCCATCCTCCCCTGGCTCGACGGGCTCGCCTGAGGCGCCGCCCCGGGCCACGGCGCACCTACCGCAGCGGCCCGAAGCGCACGGCCGTGATGTACGGGATGCGCTCCGGCGTCTCCAGCACCTCGGCCAGGGGCTGGGCGGCCTGATCGATCATGTCGGCCAGCCAGGTGCCCGCGAGGCGCATGAGGGCCCCCTCCCGGATCGCCCGGGCCTTCCAGCAAGTGTCGAACTGCTCGGGAACCCGGAACAGGCAGAAGCGGCGCAGACGCTGGTAGTCGGCCAGGCCGGCGTCCAGGACCGGCGCCAGTTCGGCCTCCAGGCGCTCGTCCGGCTGCCACAGCCCTTCGGCCGCAGTGCGCGCCGCTGCGACCGCCGCCGTGCGCAGCCGGGTGACGTACCCGAAGAACAGGCGCCCGTCCCGGAACGGGCGGGCCCATGTGGCCCACCACAGCACCGGCAGGGCGACGATGAAGGGCACGGACCAGGGGACCGCGGGCAGGACGAGCGCGTTGACCGGCGCCGCGGCCATCAGGATCAGGTTGAGGGCGCCCCAGCCCACGGCCCAGGCCAGGGCCTTCGCATGCTGCCGCCGCATGGACGCCACGGCCCGGTTCAGGGCTGCGAGTCGGCGCTCCACGGCCTGCTCCGCCGCGTCCACGGCCTGGCGCACCCGGTCGCAGAGCCCCAGGAGGCGCTCCTCCAGCTCCGCGGTCTCCCGCACCAGCCGCGCCGCGGCCTCGGCGTCGGCCTCTGCCCCCGCGGTCAGCGGAACGTGCTTCCCGTCGAGCCGGGTCAGGGCGGAGAGGGCCAGTCCCCGTGCGGCGGCGGGGTCCTTGGGCATCGTCATCTGGGCGCGGATCAGCGCGTGCACGCCCAGGGCCCATTCCGTGAGGGCGGCCGCCGCCTCGCCCTCGCAGCTGTGCAGGCGGAACAGCGCGGCCTCGCAGGCCTTGAGCGCCGCGGCGTATTCCTGCCTGCAGGTGTAGTACTCCCGGGCCGCCGCGGCCTGCAGGCAGTGGCTGCGCACCTCCAGCAGGTGCCCGAGGGCGGCGGCGATGTCGTTCCGGTGGTCGGAATCCAGGTCCAGGTGGTCCGGGAGGTCTCCCGCGTCTGCCGCCTTCGCACTGGCGGGCGGATCCGTCCAGGGCGCGGCGAAGAGGCCGCCGGCGGTCCACCCGGCGACGGGTTCCTTCCAGATTCCGGAGGCGCGCTGCTGGGTAATCTGTACCATGCGATCAGCCCCCTCTGTCACGGCAGGAAGGTGGCGGCGCCATGGCGCCGTGGTGCAGCCGCCCCGCACCACGACGGGGCGGGGAGTTCCTTCAACTCCAACTTACCACCCGGAACGGCCCCGAACCATGCGAGAAAAAGACTAATTTCGGACTAGTCCGCCGCGCGCTCCTCCGGCGCCGGCCGGCCCTCCCGTGGGCCCACCATCACGAGGCCAGATCGAGCAGCGGCAGGGTGCTGGTTACGGGGAGGACGGCCCCGGGCCCGTCGATTGCAGAGGAGTAAACAGTGTAATGAGCGAAGTTGTAACCACGCGGTTACTCCTCCGTGCGGGAGGGATTCGGTGGAAGCGGCGCATCGTGAACGGCCCGACACCCGCCTGGAGCTCTACCTGGTCGCCGGCCTGCTGCTGGCGGCCTGCGCGGGCGCGGGCTGGCTGGTCGCCCGGATCGCCGGTGCGGCGGGGGCGCCCCGCCCCCTCGAGTTTGCCGGGCTCCTCTTCCTGTTGGTCCTGGCTGCGTACCTGTGTCTGATGGCCTACGAGCTGCGCACCGTCTGCTACCTGCTGGAGGAGCAGGAGCTGCGCGTCGCCCAGGGTCGCCGGGCGGTGACCATCGACCTCAGCCGGCCCATCCGGCTGCACCGCTGGCTGAACCGCTGGAACGGGGAAGCCGCGCCCCGGGACCTGGGGGGCGTGGCGGTGGAGTGGTACCCGCCCCTGGCGCTGGTGCGCACGGGGACCTGGGTGGTGCTGGGACAGGACGCGTCGGGACAGCGGCGGGCCCTGGCCCTGCGGCCGTCGCCGCGGCTGCTGGCGCTGCTGCGGGAGTGGGCGTTGCCGACCTGGGGGGAGGAGCATGACGAGACTCCTGGTTTCTGAACTTATCCTGGTGCTTCTGTCGGGCGCCTTTGCCGCCCTGGGCGTTCCCTGGCTCTCGGGCCGGCCGGCCTCCTGGCCGCTCTTCCTCGTCGGCGTCATGATGGCGATGGCCTTCGTGGCCCTCTACGCCGTCGCCAACCTGGCGGGAGGGCGCCTCCGGCCCCGTGCCAGACTGGCGCTGGGGGCGGTCGCCCTGGCGCTGACGCTGTGGCGGCCGCTGGACGGCGCCACCCACCTCGTGGGCGCGGCTGCCGGCCTGCTGCTGGCCGTCCTGGGAGCGGCGCTGGGCAGGGGGGCAGGCGGCAGCCTGTACGCCTTCGCGGTGCCGCTCCTGGGCGCTCGCTGGCTGCTGGCGCCGCTGCTGGGCCCGTTCCCGGCCGCGCAGCTCACGGTCGTGCAGTGCGGCGCGTTCTACTGCTTCGCCCGGGGGCTGATCCGCCTCTGGACTCCCACGGCGGCCGAGGGCAATCCGGAGGCCGGCCCGCTGGTGCGCAGGCCTGTGCCCGACCGGGTCGTGGGTCTCGTCGAGGGCATCAGCCGCCGCCGCGCCCGGCCGTACGCCACCCGGGAAGACGGCAGCCGCGACGATGGGGCGGTCTCCGTCCTCTGCCCGGCGGGGGAGGCACCGGCCCTGCTCGGGCGCCTGCAGTCGGCGCTGGCGGGCCACCCCGTCACCGTTTCCCTGGGACCCGGGGAGGGCGAGTGGGCCCAGCTGGTCGTCCGCACGGCGAATGAGGCTCCGTGACGAAAAACGATCCCGGACCCGCTGCGCGGGGTCCGGGATTGGTTTATGATGAAGGGGTGTCTAGAAAGCGTACCAGGGTGCCTGCCGGTTGGTGGCCATCTGCCACTTGCGCTCGGCGCAGGAGACCATCTCCACGCTGATTCCGAGGTCGGCTGCGACCTCCTGCTTGCTCCGGCCCGCCTTCAACTGGGTCACGATCGCCTCCACGTCTGCAGGCATCAGCTGCCAGAACGTCATCTCGGGTCGCCTCCTTTTTTCTTTCCTTTGTTTATCTGGCTTCAGGATACTACCGGGGACTTTTGATAGCATCCTTAACAAAGACGAATTTTGGTTCGTCCTTCCAACCGACCGCGAGCCTCCTCCTTCCGGAGGATGATTCAGGGGATTGCATCGTTATTCATCACGCGTTATAATTATGCATCAAGACTTCGCCAGGAGGGGGCCTGTCAGAATGCTGCGCGCAGGGATTGCCGGGGCCACGGGTTACGCCGGCATCGAGCTGATCCGGCTGCTCGGCCTGCACCCGGAGGTGCAGGTGGTGTGGGCCGGCACCGAGAGCTACCAGGGCCAGGAGCTGGCCGGAGTCTACCCGCACCTGCGCGGCCGCGTGGACCTCGTGGGGCAGGAGGCCGCCGCCGAGGCCCTGGCCGGCTGCGACGTGGTCTTCACCTCGCTTCCGCACGGCGTGACCATGACGCTGGCGCCGGCCGTCCTCAGCGCCGGCACGCGGCTCATCGACCTGGGGGCGGACTTCCGCCTGCGGGATGTCGCCGCATACGAGGCGTGGTACAAGAAGGCGCACACGGCCCCGGATCTGGTCGCCGAGGCGGTCTACGGCCTGCCCGAACTATACCGGGAGCGGGTGCGGGGCGCCCGCCTGGTGGCCAACCCCGGCTGCTACCCCACCGCCTGTGCGCTGGCCGCGGCGCCGCTGCTCAGGGCGGGTGCCGTAAGCCTGGAGGGGATCATCTTCGACGCCAAGTCGGGCGTCTCGGGCGCCGGGCGCGGGGTCAACCTCGGCGTCCACTTCTCCGAGGTGAACGAGAACTTCAAGGCGTACAACATCGCCGGCGACCACCGGCACACGCCCGAGATCGAGCAGACGCTCTCCGACCTGGCCGGCGGGCCGGTGTTGGTCAGCTTCACCCCGCACCTGGTGCCGATGACCCGGGGCATCCTCGCCACGGGCTACTTCACGCTGCGCGGGTCGTGGACGACGGAGCAGCTGGTCGACCTCTTCCGGGAGTTCTACGCCGAAGAACCCTTCGTGCGGGTCCGGCCGGCGGGTGACCTGCCGACCACCAAGCAGGTCTGGGGCTCCAACTACTGCGATATCGGCCTCAAGGTGGACCCGCGCACCGGGCGGGTGCTGGTCGTCAGCGTCATCGACAACCTCGTCAAGGGCGCAGCCGGCCAGGCCATCCAGAACATGAACCTGATGTTCGGCCTTCCCGAGACGACGGGCCTGCTTCAGGCGGCACCGCTCTATCCCTGATCCTCACACCTACGGAGGTCTTACTCATGCAGTTTCGGAAGGCCGTGATGGCCGACATCCCGGCGGTCCACGAGATCATCAACGGCTACGCCGCCCAGGGGCTGATGCTGCGCCGGCCCCTGATGATGCTGTACGAGTCCGTGCGCGACTTCACGGTGGCGGTGGGCGACGGCGGCCAGGTGGTGGGGGTGGGCGGACTCCACATCATGTGGCAGGACCTGGCGGAGATCCGCTCCCTGGCGGTGAAGCCCGGCCTCACCCAGCGGGGCGTGGGCCGCGGCCTGGTGGAGTTCCTGCTGGACGAGGCGCGGTCGCTGGGCCTCAAGCGCATCTTCGCCCTCACCTACCAGCCGGGGTTTTTCGCCAAGTGCGGCTTCCACGTGGTACAGAAGGAGACCCTGCCGCAGAAGGTCTGGAAGGAATGCGTGTACTGCGATAAGTTCCATAACTGCGATGAGATCGCGATGATCCGCTGGCTGGTGCCCCCGGAGGAGCTGGGGGAGGAGGCCCACGAGATCCCGCTGGTGGCCAAGCCCAACTGGGTCAAGGGATGAAGGGGAGGTGGCGCGCGTGAAGGTCGGCGTGACGGCCCCGGCCGGCTTCGTGGCGGCCGGGGTCTCGGCGGACATCAAGGGGAACGGCAGCGGGAAGAAGGACGTCGCCCTCGTGGTCTCGCAGGTGCCCTGCGCGGCGGCCGGGGTCTACACCACCAACGTGGTGAAGGCGGCGCCGGTGGTGCTGACGAAGCGGCGTACCGACGGGGGCCGGCTGCAGGCCGTGGTGGTCAACTCGGGCAACGCCAACGCCTGCACGGGTGAGCAGGGGATCGCGGACGCGGCCGAGATGGCCCGCCTGGCGGCCGCGGCGCTCGACCTGAGTCCCGACGTGGTGGGGGTTGCCTCCACCGGCGTGATCGGCGTGCCGCTGCCGATGGACCGCGTGGCGGCCGGCATCGCCGCGGCGGCGGCCGCCCTCTCCCCGGACGGGGGCGATGACGCCGCCCGGGCGATCATGACCACTGACACCTTCCCCAAGCAGACGGCGGTGCAGGTGGAGCTGGGCGGCGTGGTGGCGACCATCGGCGCGATGGCCAAGGGGTCCGGGATGATCCACCCCAACATGGCGACCATGCTGGGCTTTGTGACCACTGACGCCGACGTGGCGCCGGCCGCACTGCAGCAGGCGCTGCAGGAGGCCACCGCCCGCTCGTTCAACATGATCACGGTGGACGGTGACACCTCCACCAACGACATGGTGATCGCCATGGCCAACGGCCTGGCCGGGAACCCGACCGTCGTGCCGGGCACCCCCGACTTCCAGGCCTTCGCCGCCGCCCTGGAGGAGGTGCTGATCTACCTGGCGCGGGAGATCGCCCGGGACGGCGAGGGGGCAACCAAGCTCATCGAGATGCGGGTGGAGGGAGCCCGCAGCCCGGAGGACGCCCGCCTGGCGGCCCGGGCGGTGTGCGGCTCCGCCCTGGTGAAGGCGGCGGTCTTCGGGGAGGACGCCAACTGGGGCCGGGTGCTGGCGGCCCTGGGCTACTCCGGGGCGCAGTTCGACCCCGGCCGGGTGGACCTCTGGCTCGGCGACGTGCAGATGATGGCCGCCGGGGCCCCGGTCGCCTTCAGCGAGGAGGCCGCGGCCGAGGTGCTGCGGCAGCGAGAGGTGGTCTTCACCGCCCACCTGCACGCGGGCGACGCGTCGGCCACCGCATGGGGCTGCGACCTGACGTACGACTACGTGAAGATCAACGGGAGCTACCGCACCTGAGGTCCGGAGAGGGCCGCAGGGACGACGAATGGGCTGTGAGCCCGGCGAGTGCCGGGCTCACAGCCCTCAGGTTGCAGACAAAGGCGCCTTTGGTGGCCGCAGGTCGGCTCACGAGAGGCGCTTGGTGGTATGTAGTGCCAGATAAAGGACCGGCTAAGCCTCTTTGGAGTGTTGTCGAGCGGTGA